>JAZUNW010000039.1:0-24161 GCA_045604325.1 Faecousia sp.
TCATGCTTGCCAGCGGCAAGCATACGATAACATTCGCGAAGCGGAATCGAGGAATCTACGCACTAATAGGATATATGCAGTCAAATTGGTGCCAAGATCCCTCGACTTCGCTCGGGATGACAAGACAGTTTGATGTTTGCAACTCAGCCACAAATAAGAATTTGAAGAGCAAAAGGCCGACTCTGAAAGGGTCGGTCTTTTGTTGCTTTTTGTCTGAAAAAGGGGCGCAGTGCGCTTGACTTTCCCAGTGAAACATGGTATGTTTGTTTGGTAAAAATGGGGAATATTTTTACTTTTGTCGAAAGGAAAAATATTCCCTGATTAAAATTTTACTGGAGGAAAGAAACATGAAGAAACTCATCGCACTTCTGATGGTACTGGTACTGGCCTTTGGTATGGTCGCTTGCGCTCCCGCTGTTGACAATGACGGCGATCAGGGCGGCGAAACCGCACAGTTCAAGGTTGGTGCTATCTACATCAACAGCAAGAACGACACCGCAGGATACACTTTTGCTCACCACAACGGCATCACCACCGCTATGAAGGCGATGGGTATGGATGTTGACAAGCAGCTGGTCATCGTGGACGAAGTCCCCGAGGACAAGGAGCAGGTGCTGAAGGCTGTCGACACTCTGGTCGGCGCTGGCGCTAACATCATCTTCGGTATCTCCTTTGGCTATATCGATGCGATGGAAGAGGCAGCAACCAAGTATCCCGACGTGGTCTTCTCCCACGGCACCGGCTACAAGAGCAACTCCACCAACTTCAATAACTACTTCGGCCGTGCTTACCAGGCCCGTTACCTGGCTGGCGTCGCTGCAGGCCTGAAGAGCCTGGAGATCAACAACAATAACATCGGCTATGTTGCTGCTTACGGCACTGAGTATGCTGAGACCGCTTCCGGCATCAACGGCTTCACCCTGGGCGTTCTGGCTGCTAACCCCAATGCAAAGGTCTACGTTAAGACTCTGGGCGCATGGGCCCACGAGACCAACGAAAAGGCTTTCGCTGAGGAGCTTATCAACTCCTATGGCTGCGGCATCATCACCCAGCACTGTGACTCCGCTCAGCCCCAGATCGCTGCTCAGACTGCCGGCAAGTTCGGCTGCGGCTACAACTCCGACATGACCAAGGATGCTCCCAAGGCCCACCTGACTGCTGCTATCTGGAACTGGGATGTTTACTATGGCACCGCCATCAAGGCAGCCATGGAGTGCGGCGAGGCTAAGAACTTCGTCACCAAGATGGGCACCCCCGCTTACTACGGCGGCCTGAAGGAAGGCTTCGTCGATGTGTCCCCCCTGTCTGAGAACTGCGCTAAGGGCACTGAGAGTGCAATCAGCCAGATCAAGAACATCATCGTGTCCGGCTCCTGGGATGTCTTCTCCGGCGCTAAGCTGACTGTCACAGTGGACGCAGAGGGCAAGGCTACCATCACCAAGAACGATGCTGCTCTGATGGACAACGCAGGCAACGAGATCGTTGCTGCAGGCGGCGCTTCCGTGGAAGACAGCGTTATCACCGGTACCATGAACTACTTCGTGGCCGGCGTCGAAGTTGCCTGATTAACAAAGACCCGATAGTATTTACCGGGCCGGCCCATATCCCGGCCGGCCCGGTTCTTTTCAAAGACAGAAGAGAACTGCAGATCGTGGGTTCCCCACGAAATGCAAAATGTAAAATGAGAAATGCAAAATTATTGTGTCGGCGAAGCCGACTATTTGAATTATTTGCGTAGCAAATACCTTCATTCTGCATTTTGAATTCTGCATTCTGCATTCCTCTTGTGTCTTTGAATGATTTTACGATAAAGGAGACAGCTCCATGGACCAGCAGTATGCCATCCAAATGCAGGGGGTCACCAAGACCTTTGGCAGCGTCATTGCCAACAACAAAGTGGACTTAAATGTCAAGCAGGGTGAGATTTTGGCCCTTTTGGGTGAAAACGGCTCCGGTAAGACCACACTCATGAATATGCTTTCGGGTATTTACAAACCGGACAGCGGTACCATCCGGGTGGACGGGGAAGAAGTGACCATCAACTCTCCCGAGGATGCCAAGCGCCTTGGCATCGGCATGGTGCACCAGCACTTTAAGCTGGTGGATGTGTTCTCTGCCGCGGATAATATCTGGATGGGCAAGGACAAGGCAGGTCTGACCCTCAAAAAGGATCGCTATGCCCAAATTCAGGACATTGCCCACAAATTCGGCTTTGACATCGACCCCAAAAAGAAGGTCTATAACATGGCTGTTTCCGAAAAGCAGCCCCTGGAGCTCATCAAGGTGCTCTACTACGGCGCCAAGATCATCATCCTCGATGAGCCCACCGCCGTTTTGACGGTACAGGAGATCCAAAAGCTCTTCGGCGTTCTTCGCCGCATGAAGGAAGAGGGTCATGCCATTATCATCATCACCCACAAACTGGGTGAGGTGATGGAGATCTCCGACCGGGTGGCCATTTTGCGCAAGGGCGAATACATCACCACCGTCAATACTGCTGAGACCAACGAGCAGGAGCTGACGGAGTGGATGGTTGGACACAAGATCGATCTGAACATCGACCGTCCCACTGTGGAAAAGACCCGTCCGCTGCTGGAGCTGCGGGATGTGTCTATCCGCAGCGATGAGGGCGCTACCGCCATCGACAGCGTCAGTTTCTACATCCGCGGCGGTGAGATCTTAGGCGTTGCAGGCATTGCCGGCTGCGGCCAGAAGGAGCTTTGTGAGGCCATCGCCGGTCTGCGGCCCATCGAAAAAGGCCAGATGATCCACAAGGGCGACAATATCGTGGGTCTTTCCCCCAAGGCTATCCAGGAAAAAGGTATTTCCATGTCCTTCATCCCCGAGGACCGGCTGGGCATGGGCCTTGCGCCTTCTATGTCCATTACGGACAATATGATCCTCAAAAGCTATGCCGATACCAAGGGCCCCTTCGTGGACCGCAAGCTGGGCCGTGCCGATGCGGAAACGGTGATTCGTGATTTGGGCGTAGTAACGCCTTCTACGGAAACACCGGTTCGCCGTCTTTCCGGCGGCAATGTGCAGAAGGTGCTGCTGGGCCGTGAGATCAAGGCAGGCCCCAACGTCATCATTACTGCATACCCCGTTCGGGGTCTGGATATTGGTTCCAGCTACGCCATCTATAACATTCTCAATCAGCAAAAGCTCAGCGGCGTGGGCATCCTCTTCGTGGGCGAAGATTTGGACGTGATGATGGCGCTGTGCGACAAGATCATGGTGCTCTGCCACGGCAAGGTCATGGGTGTTGTCCATGCCCACAAGACCACCAAGGAAGAGCTGGGTCTGATGATGACCGGTGCGCTGGATCTGACAGATAAGTATGAAGATAAGCCCGCCGGCATTGCCAAGGACTCCCTCTTTGGCGAAAAGAACAAGGAAGAGGAGGCGTGAGGATGAGACTGCATATCGTCAAACGTGACAACTTGCCCTTGTGGAAAAAGTGCTGTCTGTACTTGGGCGCGGTTGTGATCGCGTTGCTGCTGGGCGCGGCGTTGCTGCTGGCGCAGGGCGTGGATCCCGTCGCCTACTATACCCGTATGTTTACCATGGGTACCATTGGCAACCGCATTGCCTATAAGGTGTATGAAAACTATCTCAAGGACTTTGTGCCTCTGGTGCTGACTTCTGTTGCCCTGTCTTTGGCCTTTAAGATGCGCTTTTGGAACATCGGCGGTGAAGGCCAGTTCATCATGGGCGCCATCAGCGCAGGCTTTGTGGCGCTGAAATTAGGCGGTGTGCTGCCCCCTGCGGTCACATTGATCCTGATGTGCCTTGCGGCGATGGTGGTGGCGGGCCTTTACGGCCTCATCGTGGCGGCACTGAAGGTAAAATTCGGCACCAACGAGACCCTTTTGACCCTGATGTTCAACTACATTGCGCTGTATGTGCTGATCTTCCTTGGCGAGACCAAGGCGGACTGGAACTTCTTCCTCTCCGAAGAGTCCGTGCGGCCGGTGTTCAAGAGCTTTCACGACCTTGCCAGCTTCCCTGCCTTCTCTTTGGGCGGCAAGTTCCAGCTGAATATTTGTGTGATCCTTACTTTTGTGGTGGGCGCGCTGGTGTTCACTTATCTTAAGTATACCAAGCAGGGCTACGAGATCGCCGTGGTGGGCGACAGTGCCGGAACGGCCCGGTATGCCGGCATGAAAGTGAACAAAATCGTGCTGCGCACCGTGTTCCTTTCCGCCTGTCTCATCGGTCTTGCCGCCGCTTTCAAGGTTGGCACAGCCGGCATCCTCTCCACCGCCATTACCAACGATGTGGGCTGGACCGGTATCATCGTGGCATGGCTTGCCCAGCTGAACACGGTGGCCATCTTCATTGTGTCGGCGCTGATCTGCATGCTCCATGTGGGCTCTACCGCCGCTGCGGCCACATTCTCTCAGATCGATTCCAGCTTTGCCAATATGCTCCAGGGCGCTATTCTGTTTTTGGTGCTGGCGGCTGATTTCTACACCCGCTTCCGGGTGGTCTGCGTAAAGAAGGGAGGAAAAGACAATGGAAATGGATAAGCTTGGCGTTGTGACCTCCTTTATCCACAACATCATCGTCTACAACATCCCCCTGCTTTATGGCACTGCCGGCGAAATTATGGTGGAAAAGTCCGGCAGCCTTAACTTAGGCGTGGAAGGCATTATGGCTGTGGGTGCGATCTTCGGCTATATCTTCGGCTGCTACGCCAACTCTTTGGGTGTGGGCATTCTGGTGGCTTTTGCTGTGGGCGCACTGTGCGGCTTGCTGTTTGCGGCGCTGACGGTGTCTTTGCAGGCCAATCAGAACATCACCGGCCTGACCCTTACCACCTTCGGCCTTGGCGTCTACTTCTTTGTAGGCAACGGCCTTAAATCTGTCAAATGGCCGGTGATGGGCGACTACTCCAACATTATGAAGGGCTTTGCGGATATCCCCATTCCGCTGCTGTCGGACATTCCTGTCATCGGCAAGGGCCTTTTCAGCCACAATATTCTTGTTTACCTCGGCATTGTCATGGCGATTGTGATGTGGTGGTATTTAAACCGTACTTCCATGGGCCTGCGGCTGCGGGCGGTGGGTGAAAATCCTGCCTCTGCCGATTCCGTTGGCATCAATGTTAAGTGGATGAAGTACCTGCACATCTGCATCGGCTGCGGCATTATGGGCATTGGCGGCTACTACATGGGGCTTAACATGTCCGGCTCTTTCAACTCCAACTGCTGGATCGACGGCTACGGCTGGATCGCTGTGGCGCTGGTCATCTTTGCTAACTGGAATCCCGCGCTGGCCATTATCGGCACCTTCGTCTTTGGATTCTTCAACACCCTGCGGGTATCCGGCAGCAGCCTTGCGGCGGCATTCCCCGATGTGCTGGGATGGCTGGCGAAAGTGCCCACCCAGCTTTATCAGGCGCTGCCCTTTATCATCACTGCCATCGTGCTCATCGTTTCCTCTGTGAGCAAGAAGAAAAACAGCGGTCTGCCAGCCTCTTTGGGCCTGAACTATTTCCGTGAAGACAGATAATAAGCATAAAAAAGCACCCCGGGCGGGGTGCTTTTTCTTCGCTTTTATCCGTTTTTCCTTCTTGCTTTGTCCACCAGACCGCCAATGACCATGATTACCGCAAAGACGATCAGATACCACATACAGCTCCAGCCGTGGCTGAAGATGCAGGCGATCACCATGAAGACACTGCCGCACAAGGCAAGGGAAGGCAGCACGAACCGGCGCAGCGCGCTCTGGTCCTTCTCTTTGCGCATCCACTGGATCAAGATGGGAAGATACATCAGATAGATGGTAATGATGGGCAGCTCCGTAGAGTCGAAGACAAAGGGGCCGGTCCATGTGCAGGCCAGATTGGAGAGGTAGAAATACAGGAACCAGATCGCAGTGATCAGCAGGGCAAAAACAGCGGAATTGCCGGGCATATTGGTCTTTTTGTCCACCTGGCTGAAGACCTCCGGGTTGGGGCCTTCCTTCCGCTCTGCCAGAGAATACATACACCGGCTGCAGCCCAGCATCAGGCCGTTGGTGGTACCAAGGCAGGAGATGGCAATGAACAGATTCAGCACATTGCCCAGCACATTGCCGAAGATGTTGGTAAAGGCCACCGTTGCGCCCTTATCGATGAGATCCTGATTCGTTGCACCGCCGGCAACGCCGATATAGTACAAAATATATACTGCCACAATGATGCAGCCGCCCAAAATCAGTGCCTTGGGCAGATTCTTTCTGGAATCCTTGATCTCCGCGTTGACGGAGGTGGCGATGATCCAGCCTTCATAGGCAAAGGCGGTGGCGCACACGGCTGCAAACAGGGGGTTTTGGGAAACTACAGCCACCTGGGCGGTGGTGTTCATGTTATTTTGCAGTGTTCCGTTAACGATGCCGTAGATCAGTCCCACCACAGCCATCAGACCCAGCGGGATCAGCTTGATGACGGTGGTAGAGGTCTGCAGCTTGCCTGCCAGCTTGGGCGAGAGCACATTCACCGCATAAACGGCGCACAGATAAAACAGAGTCAGCGCCATGCACTCCGGGCCGATCACGCAGCCGCCCTGGTCCACGGGAATGGTCATGGGGAAGTTGGGATTTGCCGAAGTAAGGAACTCCAGGGTGTACCGGGCGGTCAGCCAGGCAAGGGCAGAGGTCATGCCGGGGAAATAGATGGTTGCCGAGAACCAACCCATGTAATAGCCGTACCGGGGGCCTACGGTGGCTTCCGCATAGTCCACAAGGCCGTTGACCCGTTCATACTTCTGTCCCATAAAGGAGAAGGTCAGCAGGCACACCAGCATGATGGCGCCGCCGATGAGCCACGCGATGATGCCCAGAGGCATATCTCCGCCGGTTTTTTGCAGGATCGTTTGCGCCTTAAAGAACACACCGGATCCGATGACGATGCCGACCACCATGCAGATGGCTGTGAAGAGTCCGTACTTTCGTTCCAATTTATTATCCATATTCATCCCTCTTTCTATCATAGTATAGTAAATGAATGATAACATTGTATATAAAAAGGCGGGAAATGTCTATCCCTAATTGATGCGCAGCCAAAAAAATTTTTCTGCAGGGAATTGGTTTGCCGCAAAGAGCGCTTTTACATTATATAAATATGGTGTTGTTGTGCATCTCCACCAAGAACAGGTGTTCTGCTGCCGTGGAAAGCGAAGACAACAGGCCGAAAAGGAAGAAAATGGGTCTGTTTTTGTGGAACGGACGATTGTTTTTCGTAGGAAGTAAACAAAAAATCAGGCTCGGACCTGGAAATTTATGATTATTGGCATAAAAAATGGCTAAAACGTTTGACAACGGGAAAGTATAGTTGTATAATGGCCTATATTTATTCGAGACATTGCTTCTGTAGGAGGGGGCAACCTCAGTAAATAATTAATCGCTATATTTAATATAGGAGGAAAGAATAATGAAGAAGATTTTTGCACTGCTCCTGGCTGTTGTTATGATCGCTTCTGTGTTCGCTGGCTGTCAGCCTGCTAACCAGCCCACTGAGCCTCAGGCCGCTGTTGATTCCTTCAAGGATCCCTACGCCGGCATCGAGGATTACGATGAGCTGTCCCAGAAGATCTATGACGATGTCATGGGCGAGTTCTACACCGCATACGAGGCAGCTAAGGCTGCTACCAACGTTTCCGAGCGTCAGGCTCTGATGGCTATTGCCGAGGCTAAGCTGATGGCTTCCGGCGTTATGCTGCCCCTGAGCTCCAACGGCGGTAACTACGCTATCTCCCGTGTTATTCCCAACACCGCAACCTCCACTCTGTGGGGCAACGACTCCTACCGTTACCACAATGTCCTGGTTGCTACCGAGCCCCTGACCGCTGCTCACCGCGATCAGTTCAAGGCAAAGTGGAACGAACTGAAGGGCACCGGCACTTGGGAAGCAGAGGCTAAGAAGCTGGCTGCTGAGCTGGGCTACACCCTGGTCGACACCTACACCATCGGCTACTCTTCCGATCCTCAGACCTGGGACGTTCTGGGCACCTCCATGGCTGCCGACTCCGAGGCTATTGTCAATACTTACGACGGTCTGTATGAGTACAACTCCGAGAACGAGCTGACTCCTGCTCTGGCTGAGAGCTACACCGTTTCCGCTGACGGCAAGGTCTACACCTTCAAGCTGCGTCAGGGCGTGAAGTGGGTCGACTCCCAGGGCCGTGTTGTTGCTGACGTTAAGGCTGACGACTTCGTCGCCGGTATGCAGCACATGATGGACGCCGCTGAAGGTCTGGAGTACCTGACCGGCGCTGCCGGCGCTAACATCGTCAATGCTGACGAGTACTGCAAGGGTGAAGTCACTGACTTCGCACAGGTCGGTGTCAAGGCTGTCGACGACTACACTGTCGAGTACACCCTGACCCAGCCCACCTCCTTCTTCATGACCATGCTGGGCTACGGCGTGTTCGCTCCCATGAGCCGTGAGTACTACGTTTCCCAGGGCGGTAAGTTCGGCGCTGACTTCGCTTCCGACGCTGAAGACTACAAGTACGGCAAGACCCCCGACAACATTGCTTACTGCGGTCCTTACCTGGTAACCAATGCTACCGCTGAGAACACCATCGTGTTCAAGGCTAACCCCTCTTACTGGAACAAGGACAACATCACCATCAAGACCCTGACCTGGCTGTACAACGATGGTGAGGATCCCACCAAGGCTTACAACGACATGAAGGCTGGCACTCTGTCCGGCTCCGGCCTGAACGCTTCCTCTGTTGAGGCTGCAAAGAAGGACGGTCTGTTCGACACCTACGCATACGTTTCCGCATGTGACGCTACTTCCTTCATGGCTTTCGTCAACCTGCGCCGTGTTGCTCTGGCTAACTTCAACGACGAGAACGCCGTTAAGTCCACCAAGACTGCTGAGCAGGTTGCCCGTTCCAACTTTGCTATGCTGAACCAGAACTTCCGTCTGGCTCTGGCTACCGCTACCGACCGTGGCACCTACAACGCACAGGTCGTTGGCGAAGATCTGAAGCTGACCTCCCTGCGTAACTCCTACACCCCCGGCAACTTCGTTGCTCTGGCTGAGGAAGTTACCGTGAAGATCGGCGGCGCTGACAAGACCTACGCTGCAGGCACCTGGTACGGCCAGATCATGCAGGATCAGCTGGATGCTGACGGTGTTAAGCTGACTGTTTGGGATCCCGAGGCTGAAGGCGGTCAGGGTTCCTCCGACGGTTTCGACGGCTGGTACAACAAGGAAGCTGCTGCAGCTTACATGAAGAAGGCTGTTGAAGAGCTGAAGGCTGAAGGCCTGAATATCAGCAAGGAGAACCCCATCTACCTGGATCTGCCTTACTTCTCCGGTTCTGAAGCTTACGGCAACCGTGCTAACGCTTACAAGAAGTCCGTTGAGGAAGCAACCGACGGCTGCATCATCATCAACCTGGCTGAGTGCAAGGACTCCAAGGAGTGGTACTACGCAGGTTACTATCCCACCACCGGTGCTGAGGGTAACTACGATATCTGCGACCTGTCCGGTTGGGGCCCCGACTACGGTGATCCTCAGTCCTACCTGGATACCATGCTGCCCGCTTACGTTGGCTACATGACCAAGGCTATCGGCCTGTTCTAATCCCTAATTCTGATTTATAATCGCGTTGGAGGATGGGCGAAAGTCCATCCTCCATATGCGCTTATTCTTACAGGTTGGTCAAAGAGCACCACCCTCAGTATTCCGCCAAATGTAGAGGAACGCTGAGGGTAGTGCTCTGTGAAAAGCCCTATAAAACCTGCGGCGCACCGCAGGTTTGCGGTCGCCTCACGGCGGCCATTCAAGATACAAACCGAGAGAAGTGATAAAACTATGACCAAATATTTGCTTAACAGAATCCTGCGCAGTGTGGTTTCCATCGTGATCGTGCTGGTTGTCGTTATGCTCATGATCTACACCTTCCTGGATAAGACCCTGATCTTCCAGATGGATCCTACCTTCTCCAAGATGCAGAGCAATAATAAGAAGACCTACCAGCTGCAGCAGTGGGAGCGGTACGGATATATCGACTATATTACCTATGCAGATTGGCTGCAGGAACAGTTGATCGCCGGCCAGATCGATCAGGAGACCTTTGATGCCGTCAAGCGCATCGGCAATACCGCCGAGCGGGATGACGAGCTCACTGCGGAGTATATCGCCAAGTTTACCGAGGCTTACGACGGTGTGGACAGCTTCAAAGTGGAGCGCCTGCCTGCCGATCTGAAGATCGGCACTCAGAAGCCCAAGGACGGCGGCGAGGCAAAGCTCTATGCCGTGCGGGATGTCCCCGTGCTCACCCGTCTGTGGAAGTACCTGACGGGCCTTGTTTCTGTGGATAATGTCCATTATGTAAAAGAGGACATCGAGAATCGGGGCATTACCTTTACTTGGTACGACCCGGCCTACGGCGGAGAAAAGTTCTCCCCTGCCATTATGGGCACCGGCACCAGGTATAAGTACCTGCTGTACTGCGATGACCAGTTCCCCTTTGTCCACCAGAATCTGGTGACCATCAGCCTTGGTCAGAGCTATACGGTCAACCGGGGCATCGATGTGTGGACCACCATGACCCAGGCCCAGGGCTCTTTCAAGAGCAGCCTTGTCAGCTACCCCTCCGGCGTTCAGGAGGAATCTGCGGATAACCTTCATTCTGCCAGCTATATGGCAGGCTCTTTGGAAACCGGCACGGCGGTTATCAAGGCAAACTATATTGACGATTACACCCAGGTGGAGACCAATAAGTCGGGCCTGTCCAGAATGGGCTACTCCTTCGTGATCGGTATCTGCTCCGTGCTGATGGCATACCTGCTGGCAGTGCCCCTGGGCATTACCATGGCGCTGAAGAAGGATAAGTGGGTGGATAAGCTGGGCACCTTCTATATCGTTTTCATCATGGCTGTGCCTTCTCTGGGCTATATCTTCCTGTTTAAGTCCATCGGCGGTAAGCTGGGCCTGCCCACAACCTTCGATATGGAAAATCCCACATGGCTCATGTTTGTGCTGCCTGTGGTGTCTCTGGCTCTGCCCTCCATCGCAAACCTGATGAAGTGGCTGCGCCGCTATATGATCGACCAGATGAACGCAGACTATGTTAAGTTCGCCCGCAGCGGCGGTCTTTCCGAGGGTCAGATCTTTACAAAGCACGTGCTGAAGAATGCTATTATCCCCATCGTTCACGGCATCCCCAGCAGCATTCTGTTCTCCCTGACCGGTGCCATCATCACCGAGCGTGTGTATGTGGTGCCCGGTGTCGGTAATGTGCTGACCAAGGCCATCAATGCATACGATAACGGCGTTATCGTGGGCGTGACCCTGTTCTATGCAGTGCTGAGCGTGGTATCTATCATTATGGGCGACGTGCTCATGTCCATGATGGATCCCAGAATTTCCTTTACGTCCAAGCAGAGGTGATAGACAATGGCAGATAAAATGATGAATCTGGAGGAGTTCGGCCTGACTGACGAAGAGCTGTTTGCTCCCGTCAGCCATGACAAGCTTGCCTCCGAGAAGATCACCGCACCCCGCTACTCCTACTGGCGCAGCGTATTCCGCGTGTTCTTCCGCAAGAAACTGAATATTGTGATCCTTACGATCCTTGCTGCTCTGCTGGTCTTTACCTATGTGTATCCCACTTTGATCGGCTATGACGCAACTGTGGATCCTTATATCAACCTGAGCAATCCCGAAGCCAAGCACCTGAATCCCGCACAGGCTTTCCAGGTACTGGGCGCAGAGCTGAAGTGGATCTTAGGCTCCGGCGGCGCTGGCCAGTCCACCTTTGATGCTATCTGGTACGGCTCCCGTATCTCCTTTACCCTGGCGCTGCTGTGCGCACTCATCAACATGACCGTGGGCATCGTCATCGGTGCTGTTTGGGGCTTTAGCAAGAAGATCGATATCTTCATGACGGAAGTCTATAACGTTGTGGCAAATATCCCCTATATCCTGCTGATCTCCGTCATCGTGCTGATTATGTCCGCAAGCTTTTGGACCATGGTCTTTGCCCTTACGGTCACCGGTTGGATGAGCATTGCCTACTTTATCCGTACCCAGGTCATTATTATCCGTGACCGTGAGTACAACCTGGCATCCCGGTGTCTGGGCACTCCCATCACCCGGATCGCTTCCAAGAACATTCTGCCCTTTATGACCTCTGTCATCGTGACGCTGGCGGCAACGGAGATCCCCTCCTACATCTCTTACGAGGTGTTCCTCAGCTATATCGGCATGGGTCTGAAGGATATGTCTCTGGGTAAGCTGATCGAGGCTTCCCAGTCCGCAATGGTCACTCCCGGCTGGGGCTTTGAGTTCTGGAGCCCGGTCGTTGTGGCTTCCATTATCGCTGTGGTGCTGTATGTGGTCGGCCAGAATTTGGGCGACGCATCCGACCCCAGAACCCATATGTAAGGGGAGGGCATCACTGTGGAAAAGAGAAAAGTTTTGCTGTCCGTTAAGGACCTGCACGTAAAATTCCGCGTCCGCGGCAGAATTTTGACCGCTATCCGTGGCATCTCTCTGGATTTCTATGAGGGCGAGTCCATCGCCATCGTGGGCGAGTCCGGCTCCGGTAAGTCCGTCTTTACCAAGACCTTCGCCGGTATGCTGGATGCCAACGGCTATATCGACCAGGGCTCTATCCTCTTTAACGATGAAGAGCTGGCAGAGACCAATGTCAATCTGACCAATATTGCCAAGCAGCTGATTACCACTTCTATTAAGAAGCTGGACAAGTACTCCAAGTTAGAGCTGGGCGCTGCCACCTTCCGTGCCATGAAGGCGCTGGAAGATGAGAAGAAGGCCCGGGAAGGCCTCAGCGAGGAAGAAACCAAGAAGCTGACCGATGCCATCAATGAGCTGCAGTTCCAGCGCACCGAGCTGTTCAATCAGCGCCAGACGGTGGACAGAAAGGCAGAAAAGGACCGCTTTAAGCAGATGGGCACCGAGATCGACGCACTGGATGCCAAGATCAAGGAGCTGCGCCAGCAGGAAAAGATGGCTGTTGCGAACCACAAGAAGGCTGTCCGCAATGATACCGAGTATAATGCTGCCTATGCCCAGAAGATGGCGCAGCTGAAGCAGCAGTATGCCAAGGAAATCTCCGGCGAGATCTCCAATGAGACAAAGGCTCGTAATGCCGTCATCGCTATGGAGATCTACCTGTCCGTTGGTCGCTATGGCTACGCAAAGCGCCTGCAGCTGATTAGCAAGCTGCTGAAGAGCCTTAAGAAGGCTATGGAGATCGGCGTGGATCTTAATGATGAAGAGCAGCGCAACCAGGTGTTTGACGAGGTCGTGTTCCGCGTTAAGTATCTGAGTCAGGACGAAGAGCAGCTCCATGGTACCTGTGTGCTGAATCTTGCTAAGATCAAGTACGGCAAGGACTGGACCAAGATCCGTGGCGGCAAGATCGCTACCGTCTTCCAGGATCCCATGACTTCCCTCAACCCCATTATCACCATCGGCAAGCAGATCACCTCCGTGATCCTGCAGCACCAGGACTGCACCGAGCTGGAAGCCCGTGCAAGAGCACTGGAGCTGATGAAGAAGGTCGGTATTCCCAATGCGGAGAACCGCTTTGACGATTATCCCTTCCAGTACTCCGGCGGTATGCGTCAGAGAATCGTTATCGCGATTGCCCTGAGCTGCCAGCCCAAGATCCTCATCTGTGACGAGCCCACCACGGCTCTGGACGTTACCATCCAGGCACAGATCCTGAAGCTCATTAAGGACCTGCAGAAGGAATTCGGCTATACCATCGTGTTCATCACCCACGATCTTGGCGTTGTTGCCAATGTTGCGGACCGTGTTGCGGTGCTGTATGCCGGCCAGGTCATCGAGCTGGGTACTGCCGAGGAAGTTTTCTACGACCCCCGTCACCCCTATACATGGGCGTTGCTGTCCTCGCTGCCCCAGCTGGCACAGAGAAACACCACCCTGTATTCCATCACCGGTACACCTCCCTCTTTGTATAACAAGATCGTGGGCGATGCTTTTGCACCCCGTAATCCCTACTGCTTGAAGGTGGATACGCTGAAAGAGCCGCCTATGTTCCAGATTTCTGAGACCCACTTCGCCAAGACCTGGCTGGAGGATCCCAGAGCGCCCAAGGTGGAGAAGCCGGAGATCATTCATGACATCCACGAAAAGCTTATGAAAGCGTTTAATATTTAAGGAGGTGCTTTTGTGGCGAAAGAGAAAATCGCAAACAGACAGCTGCCGGAGCACGGTCCTTTGGATGAAAACGGCAGAGAGATCCTGCTGTCTGTCAAGAATGTAGACATTACCTTCGGCAAGGGCGAAAATGCCGTCCGCGCCGTGAAAAATGCGTCCTTTGATATCTATAAGGGCGAGACCTTCTCCCTGGTCGGCGAGTCCGGCTCCGGTAAGACTACCATCGGTCGTGCTGTGATCCGTGTTAACCCCTGCGCTGCCGGTGAGATCCAATACAAGGGCGTGCGCATTTCCGGCAAGACCAGCCGCGCGCTGGACCGTGAGGTGATCCGTAACATCCAGATGGTGTTCCAGGATCCCGCCGCATCCCTGAACGAGCGTGCCACCGTTGACTATATCGTCTCCGAGGGCCTGTATAACTTCCATCTTTACGAAAACGAAGAGGATCGGATTGCCAAGGTCCAGAAGATCATCGAGGACGTGGGTCTGCTGCCCGAGCACCTGACCCGCTATCCCCATGAGTTCTCCGGCGGTCAGCGTCAGCGTATCGGTCTGGCCCGTGCCATGGTCATGGAGCCCGAGCTGGTCGTTGCCGACGAGCCCATCTCCGCATTGGACGTTTCCATCCGTGCCCAGGTGCTGAACCTGCTGAAGAAGTTCCAGCGGGAGAAGAATCTGACCTACCTCTTCATTGCCCACGACCTGTCCATCGTCCGGTTTATTTCCGACCGGATCGGCGTTATCTACAAGGGCAACATCGTGGAGATTGCGGAAGCAGAGGAGCTCTTTGACTATCCCCTGCATCCCTACACCCGCAGCCTGATCTCTGCCATTCCCATTCCCGATCCCAAGTTAGAGAAGAATAAGGTGCTGTTCACCTATGATCCTTCCGTCCACGATTATTCCGAGGAGCAGCCGGAGCTGGTTTGCATCGGCCACGGACACTATGTCTACGGCAACACCAAGGAGATCGAGGAGTACAAGGCGATCCGTGAGGCCGGCGTTCCCATGAAGTCCATCACAATCGTGGACCCCGAAAACGCAGCAGAGGATGCTCCCGTAAACCAGGAGATCGACTGGAACAGCTCTGAATTTCTGCTGCAGACTCCCCTGCACGATACCGGCAGCGTTTGGTATTCCGTCGGCTCCTTCTTCCTGCCCCCGCTGGGTATTATCGGCGGCCTGCTCTTCAAGAAGTTCAAGCACCTGCGTAACGCAAAGGCCTGCTTCAAGGGCGCATGGATCGGACTGGGCCTGCTGGGCGCCATCGTTGCGCTGTTTGGCATCTTCCTGCTGTCTGCTCTGTTGTAATGAGTAAGAAAAGAGATATCGAAGGCAATCGCCTTCACCACTTCGAACTGTCCGACAAAAATCGGACAGTTCGTTGGGTTTTGATCGTAATTTTGCTGGCCGTTGCCGTGGTGGCAGTGATTGTGGGAATGCTCGGTGCGCTGCAGACCCCTGCCGGCTGGCAGACTGTGGAGGCCAGCTCCAACAAGCTCAATTGCAGCGAGGAATTCATCCTGCAGTATGAGTACGGTGCGGCTGGTGTATCCCCCAGCAACGAAAGCAAAGCGCTGGAGCAGCTTTACGGAAAAGCAGCGGAAGATGCATGGAAGCTGTTCTATAACGAAGCGGGCGCATCGGAGCTTTCCGGAATCTATGAACTGAACAAGAATCCCAATAAGGAGCTCACCGTCGACAAAGGGCTGTATACCGCTTTGGAGCAGGTGGTTGCCAGCGGAAACAGGGCGCTGTATTTGGCGCCAGTGTACGCCCAGTATGACCGGGTGTTCTACAGCGAGAATGCCATCATTGCAGAAGATTGCGATCCCGGTCAGAACGAAGATCAGCGCGCGTTTGTGCAGACCCTTGCGGACTATGCAAAAGATGCCGGGGCTGTGCAGTTGGTGCTGAAGGACGGCAAGGTAACGTTGCAGGTTTCCGAGGAATATCTGGCTTTTGCCAAGGAAAACGAGATTCGGTTCTTTGTGGACTTCGGCTGGATGCGCAATGCCTTCATTGCGGACTATTTTGCCAAGGTGCTGACGGAAAGCGGTTTTACCAACGGCTATATCGCCAGCGTGGACGGCTTTACCCGCAACCTGGATCAGAGAAAGAATGCTTATAGTCTCAACCTCTTTAATAAGGGTGAGGACGGCATCGATCTTGCGGCTGTGATGGACTACACAGCCCCCCAGAGTCTTGTTTTCCTGCGGAGCTTCCCCATGTATGATCTGGACGCGCGGCGCTACTACAGCTTTGCTGACGGCCGTACGGTCACAGCCATGATCGACCCCGCCGACGGACAGAGCAAGACCGCAGCGGACAATCTGGTGTCCTATAGCGATAAGCTCAGCTGTGGCCGGCTTGCGCTGACTGTGATGCCGCTGTATGTGGCGGAAACCCTTTCTGAGGATGCGCTGAATGCCTTGACGGAACAGGGGATCTACAGCGTGTGGTTTAACGGCAAAAAGGTAATGCATAACCAAAAAGACCTGCAGATTACCATAAAAGACCCCGACTATACGAAATAATAAAACAGCCGCTGACCGAAAGGCCAGCGGCTGCTATATTTGGTGCGGATGACAGGACTTGAACCTGCATGCCTCACGACATATGAGCCTAAATCATACGTGTCTGCCAATTCCACCACATCCGCATATATGAAATTATTTATGTGTCTTCCTGTTGCGGGGCCCGACATCTGCCTGCGTCGACGGGGCTCCTTGGCATCTGCCGACCGCTGCCACTCGCTCCGGCCGCTTCTTCCGCCACCGGCGGCGCTTCCGTCGCTCCCCAATTTCACCACGCCCGCATCATGCATCATTTTAGCATGACGGGGCGGGGATGTCAACGAAAAAGGTGGCGGCGTGGGCGGTATTTACGCAATTTTGCTTGACAATCCGGCGCTTTGCGGGTAAAATAATTTCGGTATAGTGTGCGCTGATGGCAGACAACCGTTTGCACAGCGTTTCATGGATAACCGGCGTGAGCCGGGGTACTGCGTTTTGCGCCTCATGGCGTTTGTTTTTAGGGGGCAGCCCCAAGCATCAAAAAGAGTTTGGTCGGTTGCCCGATGGAAAAATAAATAGTGCAACATGGGGCCCATTGCGCCACCCCTTCGGCTTATGCTTATTTTAAATGAAGGAGGTGCGCTTGGGATTATGGAAATTGGATTGTTTGAGATCATTCTGATCGTCGTTGGTGTTGCCGTGGGCATTGCCGTAGGCTTCGGTTTCGGCATTGTTTACCGCAAAAAGGTTGCGGAGCGTGAGATCGGCACTGCAGAAGCAGAGGCCACCCGCTTAATCAACGAAGCTATCCGCAGCGGTGAGAGCCGCAAGAAGGAAATGCTGCTGGAAGCCAAGGACGAGATCCATAGATCACGCACAGAGTACGAAAAAGAAGTCAAAGAGCGCCGGGCGGAGCTCTCCAAGCAGGAGCGCCGTTTGCAGCAGAAAGAAGAATCCCTGGATAAGAAGGCCGAAAACTTCGAGCGCAAGGAAGAAGAGCTCAACAAGAAGATGCTGGCCGTGGCAGAAACCCAGGCTGAGGCAGAGGCCATTCGCAAGCAGCAGATCGCTGTTTTGGAGAATATTTCCGGTCTGTCTCAGGAGCAGGCAAAGCAGTTTTTGCTGAAGAATGTGGAGGAGGAAGTCCGCCACGAAACCGCAATGAAGATCAAGGAGATCGAGCAGCAGATGAAGGACGAGGCCGACGAAAAGGCCCGGGAGATCCTCTCCATCGCCATTCAGCGCTGCGCTGCCGATCATGCAGCAGAGGCTACCGTTTCCGTTGTTGCCCTGCCTAACGATGAGATGAAGGGCCGTATCATTGGCCGTGAGGGTCGGAACATCCGGACCCTCGAGACCATTACCGGGGTCGATCTCATCATCGACGATAAAGTCGGATCGTAGCCATGTCGTTCTGGGAGCCAAGGAGTTGCAATAGTTGCTTGTCTTCCTAAGACCGCTTGGCCTCCGACTTGGTGCCATAAGACTCTCGCGTTTCTTGTAGAACTCGCCCTGTGGTCCAAAGTACTGGCGTTTGAGTTCGCTTGCCTCCTTCTCCTTGGCAAGGATAGCCTCTTCACGGCTTGTACGCTGCTCATCGGAAAGGAAAGCCGATTCACTCTGATACTTCTTGTACATAGACTCAGCCTCGAGCACAATCTCGTCAATCTCGCCTTGCCAACGCTTTGACTGCTGGTTGAGCTGTTCGTTGGCACGCTCATATGCGGGAATGTTCTTGAGAATATACTCCATATCAACAAGCGCATATTTCTGCGCCTGCGCACCTGCAAAGGCAATGCAGGCAAAAGCAATGGTAAACAACAGTTTCTTCATAACTACAATCGTTTAAGTGATTAGAATTCCTGTCCCAGGATAAAGTGGAAGTGGCTTCCACCGTACTGTGACGAACCGAACACATTATCAAAACCGTAAGCCCAGTCAAGACCTACGAGACCTATCATCTGCAAGTATATACGTACGCCCACACCGGCACTGCGCTTGAGGTCGAAGAGGTTGAACTTTGAAGCATCATTCCATGCGTTACCGCCCTCTACAAAGGCTAGACCATAGATTGTGGTAGAGCTCTGCAACATGAACGGGAAACGGAGCTCAAGGCCAAGGCGTGTATAAGCGTAACCCTCGTAACCGTAAGGTGTAAGACTACCGTTCTCGTAACCACGCAGGGCAATCATATCGGTAGCATAATTGTATGAATAACCGCTCATACCGTCACCGCCCACATAGAATGTCTCAAACGGAGACTTCTTGTTCCTATCGTAGCTGCCCAGGATACCGAAATCGGCACGGGTCATGAGCACAAGGTTATGCTTGCCCTCGGTGAGCGAGGTATATGTCTTGCTGCGGAACTTGATCTTGTAATACTCAATCCATTTGTGTTTCTCGCGCAACTCGTCCTTGTAAGTGGGGGTACCAGGAGTCTTCGCGAGGTTCGCATAGTCCTTGCCGTCCCACAACGAATAAGGGGGTGTTGCAGAAGCCACCAACGAGAACTCCGATCCTTCACGTGGGAAGAAGGGGTTCATGATTGTGTTGCGGCCAAGCGACAATGTAAGGTTGACATTGTTACAGTTACCGTCAGTAATGAGGAAGTACTGCCAGTCCTTGAGAGAGTACATCTGGTAGTTGAGCTCAGCCGACAAAGTGAAATTGTCATCGGGCCACTGCAGACGGCGTCCCCAACCTATCGAGACACCATACATCTTTATATACTTGTCAGGATCATAATATGACGACATATTGTTGTAGCCATAGCCTCCGTTATAGTTTCCGTAACCATACAGATAGTTCGTATAGTTGTTGTAGTATGCCGAGTTATAGTAGCTGTCGGCAACGTCGGTCTGTATTGACATGAATGCAGATACAGAGAATGAGTTCGGGCGCTTGCGGCCGAACCACGGGTCGAAGAACGATATGCTGTAAGACTGGTAGTAGCGTCCGTTGGACTGCGCGCTGATGGTAAGTGTCTGACCGTCGCCCTGCGGGATGAAGCCACGACGCAATGCTTTCTTCTTGAACATGTTGCGCATTGAGAAGTTCGTGAACTTCAACGAGAGTTTACCGATAACACCGGTCTGTCCCCAACCGGCAGAGACCTCAATCTGGTCGCTGCTCTTCGTCTGCAACTTCCAGTTCATATCCACCGTGCCGTTTGTGGGGTTAGGCACCACGCCCGGATCAATAGTCTCAGGGTCAAAGTGTCCCATATTCGCAATCTGACGGAATGAACGTTCAAGGGCATCCATTGAGAAGAGACTACCCGGCAAGGTGTAGAGCTCACGGCGCACAACCTCCTCATAGAGGCGGTCATTACCAGAGATTGTCACCCTGTCTATCGTTGCTTGGACACCTTCTACCATACGCAGCTCGAGGTCGACAGAATCATTCTCGATGCGTGCCTCGGTTGGAATTACATTGAAGAAGACGTAACCCTCATTATAATAAAGGTTCTTTATGGCATCCTCATCAAACAGCAAGCGATCTTCAAGCTCCTTCTGGTTATATACATCACCTGCCTTCAGACGCAATGCATAGTCAAGGTAAGCGGTAGAGAACACACTGTTACCCACCCACTTGATACTGCGGATGTGGTACTTGTTGCCCTCTTCTATTCCAAGATAGATATCCACACTGCTGTCGTCAAACATCACAACACTATCCTTGACAATGCGGGCATCGCGGTAGCCCTGCTCGTTGTAACGCTCAAGAATCTTCTCCTTGTCCTCGGCATAACGCTCCTCGGTGAATTTCTTTGAACGGAAGATTGCATGCCACAGATTGTCCAGACGGGTCTTCTCGCGTGTCTTCTTCATCGCATATCTGACTTTCTTCTCGGGAAGGGCATCCGTGCCATCAATATAAATACGGTGTACCTTTATCTTGTCCTTCTTGTCAATCTCCACATCAACTATAACACGGTTGTCACCGGTTACATCGGGACGCTGGACCACCTTGACCTCAGCATTTTTATATCCCTTATCATCGTAGTAGTTCTTGATTATCTTTGTTGCACGGTCAATGATATCAGGGGTAATCTGGTTACCCTTGATGATACCTATCTTGAGCTGGAGATCCTCTTTCTCACTCTTCTTTACACCCAGAATATTCAACTGCGATACACGCGGACGCTGGTTGAGCGCAATACCTATATATATATCATTGCCCTTTATACTATCGGCTGTTATGACAACGTCCTCAAAAAGGCCATGCTTCCAGAAGCGTTTGATGGCATCTGTAACGGCATCGCCTGGAACGGCAATGACATCACCGACAGAGAGGCCTGAAATACCTATCACCACAGCAGGCTCAAGATTATCGACTCCGGAAAGATTTATTCCGGCAATCCTGTATTTCGGTGGATTGTTGGTATAAAGTATTGTCGGTTTTTCTATTGTCTGCTGCGCCGACACCGCGACTGCACAAAAGGCTACCGCCGCCAGCAGCAACATTCTCAAAGAGTGGAAATATCTCATCTTTTTCTGTTTTTTCATCATTTTTCTTCGTTTGTTACCTGCTCACCGGTCAAACCGTAACGACGCTGACGGTGCTGATACTCATACACAGCCTTATGCAACTGTTCATTATCGAAATCAGGCCACAGGACCTCGGTAAAATAGAGCTCGGAATAAGCGGCCTGCCACAGGAGGAAGTTGCTGAGACGAACCTCTTTGCCTGTACGGATGAGCAGGTCCGGATCGGGCATGAAGTTTGTCGTAAGTTCCTGGGAAATCATCTTCTCATCAATATCTTCCACTGCAACCTCGCCAGCCTTTGCCTTGCGTGCCAAAGAGCGCACAGCCTCGGTGATTTCCCATTTTGCAGAATAGCTGAGAGCAAGTACAAGTGTCATGCGGTCATTGCCTGCGGTACGTGCGATACACGCCTCAAGACGTTCACGCACCTTATCGGGTAAAAGGCTCATATCACCGATGACTCTGAAACCGACATTGTTCTTTACAAAAATCTCCTCCTCTATCTGCTCAAAGAGCAACGCCATAAGCGCAGCCACTTCCGCTGCCGGACGGTTCCAGTTCTCGGTTGAAAAAGTATATAGAGTCAGGTATCGTACACCCATACGGACACAATTCTCGACAAGGCTGCGGACAGTCGCAGCTCCCGCCTGATGTCCCTCGGCACGCTCTTTACCGCACAACTGCGCCCAGCGGCCATTGCCGTCCATTATTATCGCAATGTGCTGCGGGATATTATTGCGGTCAATCTGTTCAATGTAGTTCATAGTCACTAATTCTAATTATTGCATTTCCTGTATTTAGGAGATAAGTCATAAGTTACTGATATTGACAAGAAAGAGTAGCTGTCCTTGTTCTTGAAGCCGCTGCTTTTTATGCCATACGGGTCACTGAGCACCGGAGCTGTCTCTTTTGTAACATCAAGGTCATCGCTCAGCGTAAAGCGGAACGATAATTCACACCCGAGGTTTATGCGTGGGGCAATCTTATACTTCACGCCCAAGCCTATAGGCAAATTCATCGTGAACACATTTTCGGCAGGTTCCGGTGCAAAGGTCATACCTGCACCGGCAAATATATATGGCGCAAGACGATGGGTGCGCTTGTAACCCGAGCCGTCGCCATATGCAAAGAAATGACACTCGAACTGCGCGCCCAAATCATACAATGTACGCGAGAAATCAACATCACCGCCAGGGAAGCGATTGTCGAAATCGGCCGTACTTCCCGAAATCCTCGCTACCGCAAGGTTTGCCTTCACTGCCAAACGCGGGTTGATATTGTAACGTCCCACAATACCGCCCATTATGTTCATATTCTTCATCAGCGAACTGTAGTTGGCATCACCATAATAGCTGTTTCCGCCAACCATCACGCCCACTTCATAACGGTACTCAAGGTTATCGGCACGCACAGCGCCCGCCAGGCACAACATAATTGCACCTGCAAACAGACTGCGTATAAGCCCTTTGTACCCCATTTTATCTTTTCTCGAAACCCAAACGGTTTATGATACCTTTCCAGGCACCGCCATCAGTTCCCGAGTTAATAATCCATATAAAGTTCCTCGAGTCTACTGCCACGGCAAAAGGAGAAGCATCACCTACAAGTTCCTCTGGTAAGCGCTGATAGAAGCCTGTCGATACTTTCCAGGCAATGCCATTGTCCTTGGAAATATAGAAAGAACTCAAAGGCGCCACCTCCCGGCCGTTAACTGTACCGGCACCGCCTACGGCATAAAGATAGTCATCATATCTGACTACCGCCAACCTCTCAAGAGCCGGGCACTCATACTTGTTCTCCTCGTTCTTGTAACTTGTCCACTTATCCTCGGTAGAAAGCTTGCTCCAGACAGCAGGTTCACCGTTTCTATCCTCCGTTGTGTAACCCACAAGCATGTAACGGATTATATTCTTGTTATGATTCAACGGATAGGCAGCCAAAGAAACACCATATAGAGGGAATCCTTCGGGAAGCGCCTCGCAGACTGTAAATGTTGCACCATCTTCACTCCAAAGCACACCCTGACCACCTGCAATCCATAGTTTTCCATCCTCTTCCGAAGCACCTACGATGGCAACCGCGCCTGTATCACTTGCAGACAAAGTCCATAGGAGACCATCGGCTGAAGTATAAATATCGCCTTCGGCAACTGCATACAAAGCACCATTGAACAGCTGGATCGTTGAAAGATCGGTATCGGCAGGCAAACCTGAAACCTGAGAAACTTCCCAAGCAGGGACACCCTCTAAAGCAGTAGACGCCACTGTTGCAGCACCATTGCCATCCTTGCCATAAAGGCACATCTTTCCGCCAAGTTCTACAGCACGCACTGGGACAAGCCCTTCGACAGCAGGATACTTGTTCCACACCATTTTCTCAGGATCAACCTGATGTACATTGATTCTCACAGTGTAGTCTTTGTAGTATTCTGCATTTTCGGAATATATACGCAGTTTACGTGGAGTAGTGAAGTCTACAGAATCAGTTGTAAGAAGTTGTTCATACGAATCAAGGCTATCCACATAGATTGACGCTACGCCACTCACGACAAACTTCGCAACCACTTTTGAAGTGTTGGTTGCGTAAGGAAGCGAGTCGTTGTTGTAAACCTCGCCCGTAACCTGATTGATTGTAAAGGGAAAGGCCGTCATCTGGACAGTCTTAAGCACAAGTGTATCTTCACCGGTTGAGGTAAAGGCAGGATATGCAGACCTAATGTTGCTAAGACTGAATGACTTCAGCATTGCATAAGGCGAAAATTCATACTGTTCCTCGTCACTGCTTCCGCAAGAAACTGCCGCAAAGACCAACGAAAAAAGCGCGAAATATGTTGCAAGATTTCTTTTCATAGATTTACATATTACATTCAACTTGCAAAATTAGCAACATTTTTCGGTTTACACACCTTTTCGCGCGTTATTTATATTATTTTAAAACTTAAAAGGGGAATTTAAAGGCAATTCACACAAATTCCGAAAGCGGCCGCAAAGAAACGAA
>JAZUNW010000040.1:0-10113 GCA_045604325.1 Faecousia sp.
GGGATACTTATTGCGTTAGCTGCGGCACGGAGGGGGTCAGTCCCCCCACACCTAGTATCCATCGTTTACGGCGTGGACTACCAGGGTATCTAATCCTGTTTGCTCCCCACGCTTTCGCGCCTCAGCGTCAGTTACTGTCCAGCAATCCGCCTTCGCCACTGGTGTTCCTCCGTATATCTACGCATTTCACCGCTACACACGGAATTCCGATTGCCTCTCCAGCACTCAAGAACTACAGTTTCAAATGCAGGCTATGGGTTGAGCCCATAGTTTTCACATCTGACTTGCAGTCCCCCCTACACGCCCTTTACACCCAGTAAATCCGGATAACGCTTGCCACCTACGTATTACCGCGGCTGCTGGCACGTAGTTAGCCGTGGCTTATTCGTCAGGTACCGTCTTCTACTCGTCCCTGTCAAAAGAAGTTTACAATCCGAAAACCTTCATCCTTCACGCGGCGTTGCTAGGTCAGGGTTTCCCCCATTGCCTAATATTCCCCACTGCTGCCTCCCGTAGGAGTCTGGGCCGTGTCTCAGTCCCAATGTGGCCGGTCAACCTCTCAGTCCGGCTACTGATCGTCGCCTTGGTAGGCCGTTACCCCACCAACTAGCTAATCAGACGCGAGGCCATCTAAGAGCGATAAAATCTTTGGCATAAAAACCATGCGATCTCTATGCTTTATGCGGTATTAGCACACGTTTCCATGTGTTATTCCCCACTCAAAGGCAGGTTCCTCACGCGTTACTCACCCGTTCGCCACTTTCCTCACCATCCTTTGGCCGAAGCCGCATTCAAGTGATTCTCGTTCGACTTGCATGTGTTAGGCACGCCGCCAGCGTTCGTCCTGAGCCAGGATCAAACTCTCAAAAAATTGTATCTTAAAGCCTAAGCTCTAAAATCTTATTTTCTGAATAATTTGTCTAGCAAATATACTCAAGAATTTTCGTTGGCTGTTATTCGTTTAAAACGCTTAAACAATCCATTTATTGTCAAGGTGTTTGTTCGTCTTTGCGTTATTCAATTTACAAGGTACAGGCCGCTTTCCGTCGAGCGGAGAGCTTGTTTAATTTACCACACCTGACACCCTTTGTCAAGAACTTTTTTCAAGAATCGTCAAAGTTTTTTTAATACGTCATTTTAAGCGAAAATTGCCGCCCAACAAGGCGGCAATTAAGTCAGATTTGCACATAAAAAGCGGCCTCTTGCGAGGCCGCTTAAATAACTTATCCTACATCATCGATCAAGCCGTAGCCACCGTCATTTCTGCGGTAGACCACTGCAAAGCATCCGCCGTTGTCTTCATCCCGGAATGCAAAGAAATTATGCTCCAGCAGATTCATCTGCAGCACAGCTTCTTCCCGGGTCATGGGCTTGAAGTAGAACTCCTTCACACGGACGATGCTCAGATCATCTTCCGGCTCTTCTGCAGCAAAGGAGGTTTCCTCCACCGTACGGCTGAATGCATCCTGGCGCAGGCGTCGTGCCAAGCGGGTCTTATTCTTACGGATCTGACCTTCGATCGTACCAATGGATGCATCGATGGATGCGAACATATCGGAGGTGCTCTCATTGGCACGGAATACCGTACCGGCACCGCGAACCGTCAACTCAACATTGTTGCGGTTCTTTTCTACAGAAAATACGACAAGTGCTTCCGCATCCTCCTCAAAGTACCGTGCAAGCTTCATTACTTTTTTCTCAGCGTAAGCATGGACATTCTGGGGCAGCTTAACTTTCTTTTCACTAAATTGAAACTTCATATGCGGCAGCTCCTTTCGTTATTACCGGTATTCCGGCTTACTTATATTATACCATGAATCCTGCAAGTCGGCAAGGCGTCACTCTTCCAGTGCGTCCTCCCCTTCCAGCAGTTCCATCATAGTTAAACTGTACACGCTTTCCGCTTTCTTTTCGAACAGCTTGGAAAGTCGCACTGCCTGGCGTTGATTCGGCGCAACCAGCTCAAGGGTCATCAGATTGCCGGTCTCATCATCCAGTGCCATGATCACAGAACAGTCCCCACTCTCCCTGGGTACGATCTGGGTTTTCACAAAGCTGCTACGGCGTAATTGTCTGTTAAAACGGGCCACAGCATTCTCAGCACGCTGCTTAACGGTAAAAGCAATAGAATCCTCCGTCAGTTCGCCGTCAGCTTTGCCTTTTTCCGTGATCTCAAATTTATCATCGTCTACTGCTTTCATATGACCGGAAGCAACCATCTCAGGAACAGCTGTGCAAACGTCAAAGTAACTCAGACATTCATCCTGGTAGCACAACTCGTAGATCTCCTGCACAGTCATGGGGTAACTGGAGCGGGCAGCAACGAATAAAATCAAAACCTTTACATCCATCATATCATGGATAAAACCTAATCTCTGCATTTGCTTCACCTCTTACTACCATTATACAATAGCCTTCCAAAAAATCAAGCACAACACACCTGTCCAAAACATAATCTGTCACGAAAGGGTGATTATCTGTGAATAACGTATTATTCTTCAGTGCAGGACACACGGAAGCATTAAAATACGCAACTAAGATCTTAAAAAAGCAGGGTTTCCATTTTACTGATCGTCCCAGCGATGCTGTTACCCATTTGCTGTTGCCTGTCCCAAGTTTTGAGCCGGACGGAAGGATCAAAGGCGGTGGTGAACTGATAACGCTTCTGGAAAAACTACCTTCAGATGTTATCGTGGTAGGCGGAAATCTAAATCGGCAGGAGCTGCAAACCTACACGACCATTGATTTACTGCAAGATCCGCACTATGTAGCGCAAAACGCCTGTATCACTGCTCACTGCGCTATCAAGCTGGCAATGAATAAGCTGCCAATCACCCTGGATCAATCTCCTGTATTGGTGATCGGATGGGGGCGGATCGGTAAATGTCTTGCAGATCTTTTAAAGAAGCTGGGCGCAGACGTTACTGTGGCTACGAGAAAAGAGGAAACCAGAGCGATTCTTTCCGCTTTGGGTTGCAAGGCCGTAGACACAGCAGAAATAGATGCAAACCTTTATCGGGTAATTTTTAACACGGCGCCTGTCATGGTATGTCCGCAATGCGATGGCCATGGGTTAAAAATCGACCTGGCAAGCCAGCCCGGCATTGGCGGTTTAGATGTGGTATGGGCAAGAGGTCTGCCGAACAAAGATGCGCCGGAAAGCTCCGGCACACTGATCGCAAAGCGCGTTATGGATTTTACTTGCGGAAAGGAGAATTGATAATGAATATTGGATTTGCCATGTGTGGCTCTTTCTGTACATATAGTTCCATATTCCCCGTTATGAAGGCTTTGGCGCAATTTCATACGGTAATACCCATTTTTTCACACAGCGCCTATACGATCGACAGTCGCTTTGGCACAGCGCAATCTCATATCCAACTTGCTGAAGATATTTGCGGTCGTACACCACTTCACACGATCGCACAAGTCGAGCCGATCGGTCCTAAAAAGCTACTGGACGCACTGGTCATTGCACCCTGCACCGGAAATACGCTGGCAAAACTGGCGCACAGCATTGCAGACACTCCTGTCAGTATGGCTGCAAAAAGTCATCTGCGCAACGGCAGACCGGTAGTCATAGCCGTTTCCACCAATGACGCCCTTGCCGGCGCTGCGGAAAACATTGGGAAACTACTTGGAAAAAAGCACTACTATTTTGTACCCTTTGGGCAGGATGATCCGGAAAAGAAACCCACAAGTATGATCTCTGACTTTACACTGATCCCACAGGCATTGGATGCGGCTTTAAATGGCAAACAGCTTCAGCCCATACTTCTATAAAAAAGGACGCCCATTGGGCGGCCTTTTATTATAATGTGTCGACTTGATTGAGCCAAAGCGCTGCCGAAGCGTTGCTCGCCATAAGCCAATCCCCACGAGGACTGAGCGACAGCTCTGTTACCTTGACGCCTTCGGGAACGCAATTTCGCTTAAATTGCTGAGAAAAGAATCTGCGGTAGAATACCTTCAGCCATTTTTTGATCGTTTCTCCATTGTATTCTCCGGCAAACGCACGGCAAGCCATATCATAGATCTTTCCGGGCGTGTAACCGTCCATCAGCACGTAATACAAAAAGAAATCGTGCAATGCATATGGTCCTACCAGTTCTTCTGTTTTTTGAGAAATCTTCCCGTGCCCATCCGAAGGGAGCAGCTCCGGACTGATGGGTGTTGCGATGATGTCCTCCAATACCGGCTTTGCTGCCTTATAGTCATCTTGCAGCATGACCTCACGAATAATGGGCGCGATGACCGTTTTAGGGATCGAAGCGTTGACACTATACATGCTCATATGGTCACCGTTGTAGGTACACCAACCAAGTGCCAGCTCGCTTAAATCCCCTGTGCCAACAACAATTCCATTCACTGTACCTGCATAGTCCATCAGTATCTGCGTGCGTTCCCGGGCCTGCGCATTTTCATAAGTGGTATTATGGGTATCAGGGTCATGACCAATATCAGAAAAATGCTGCATAACCGCTTTGCAAATATTGATTTCCTTGACACTAACCCCCAAAATACGCATCAGTTCTATAGCATTATGGTAGGTCCGGTCCGTTGTGCCGAAACAAGGCATGGTAACCGCATACACATCCTTTGCGCTGCGGCCATTACGTTTCATTGCTTCCACACAAACCAGAAGTGCCAGGGTGGAATCCAAGCCACCGGAGATTCCTACCACCGCATTGGCGCCAAGCTGCTTCAGTCTGCAGGCAAGGCCAGCAGACTGAATGGCAAACATCTCCTGGCAGGCAGTTTTAGAAATATCCACAGGCTGCTTACACAAAGGCTTTATCTGCGGTGCTTTTCGCCCTCCGGCAGGATTCGGTGTGGTAAGCTGTATCTGCGCCGTTAACAGATACTCGTTATCTATCAGATTTTCGTTTTCCGCAATCACTCTTCCGCGCTGGGCGATCACGCTGTGCCCGGAGTAAACAGAATCCCGGTTAGATTCTCCACAGCCTGCAGAACAAAAGGCATAGACACAATCGCAATGCTTAGATTGCTCCTGCACCAGCTTCCTTCGAAATTCCTGTTTTCCTGCCAGCTGGACAGATGCCGCAGGGTTCAAAATGATCTGTGCGCCATTTTTCGCCATCGTAAATGACGGAGAGTTTGGAACAAACAGATCCTCGCAAATCTCCACGCCCAGTTTCACTGCGTCTACATGAAAGATCAGTTCTGTGCCTACCGGTACTGCGTAGCTATCCAATCCCAGTTTATCCGCGCAGACCTCATTGATAGTCAGCATTTCCCCTGCTGTAAACCAACGTCCCTCCGGTGATTCTCTGTGATCTGTCAGAAATTTCTTTGGCACGATACCCAGCAAATGACCGTTTCGGATCACGCAGGCACAATTATATAAACGTCCGTCAAGATCTAACGGCAGTCCAACGGCAATCGTCAAATTTGGGTGTTGCTCCGTGTGATCTGTTATTATTTTCAGCGCGGTTCTTGCTTCCTGCAGTAACAACTCCTGAAAGAACAAATCTGCGCAGGTGTAACCGGTAACTGCCAGCTCAGGAAACACAAGGAATTGGCAACCCTGTCTATGCGCCTGTGTAATATACGCGCAAATTTTCTGTGTGTTTATTTGCACATCTCCTACCACGACCGGTGGAACTGCGCAAGCGATCTGCAGATAATCAGACATCGTAACCTCCTGTGTTTTTTTGTTTATCTTATCACATTCTGTCCGGATTGCAAAGAAAATATAAAGAGGAGATGCATGACGCATCTCCTCTTTTGTATGATCTTACTGCAGAGCAAGATCCGCTTCGGTAAGGATCTCTCCCTTGATCACTCTTTGAATCAGCTCCGAAGCGTGATCCACAGATTTTTCATTTGGATACATAACGTAAGCATAGGAGCCGGGCATGGAATAGGTTCGTTCGCTGCCACCGGTACCGAAAACCGCAAAGGTGTTTACATTCCAGGTCGCCATATCAGATAGCTGCATCTTTACAAGTTTGGAAATATCGGACGGCTGCATATCCGTTACAAACATACCCTCCAGGCTCTCCAGAATCTGCCCATAGTTCTTGATCAGCGTAGCGCCGGATGTCATTTTCTCGATAACAGCCTTGATCACTTTCATCTGATTCTTTCCCCGGGCATTGTCACCGCCGGAAAGATTATACCGCTCTCTTGCAAACGCAAGCGCCTCAGCGCCATACAAATGATTCTCACCGGCTTGGATCCAAACAGACCCCTGAGCCGTAAAAGACACATCAGAGTATATCGTAACACCATCGATGGCGTTGATCAGCGTCTCAAATCCGGTAAAATTGATCTGAGAATAGTAATCTACATCCACATCATAAAGATCGGCCAAAGCCTCGATAGAGCAGTCCACACCATAGATGCCGCAGTGGGTTAGCTTATCCAGTGCGCCGTTACCTGCAGGATTGGGCACATAGTAATCTCTTGGTGTATTGATCAGCAGCACCTGCTTGGTAACAGGATTGACCACCACAAGAATATTTACATCACTTCTGCTCACATCCAACTTTGTGCTGCGGGTATCAGAACCGCTGACATACATCACAAACGGAGATGTGGTTACACGCATTGGCGCATGGAAAGACGGCTTATCCTTCGAATCGTCTTCCTTTTGATCTTCTTCAATTTCAATCTGAATGTCGCAGAGCCGTTTTGTTCTTGTGGAAAAGTCTGCATAGTTTTCATCTTCTTCCAGAATAGCCACATATGCATCGTTCAGAATAATCGCATCCGTTTTTCCTTCAAACAGCGCGTCTACCATTTCCGGTACGGAGGAAAACATCTGTGTAGCAATCTTTCCGCCCAGTTGCTTTTCAATGCTCTGGATCGCCAGAGTTGTATATTCCGTATCGTAATTTTCAACATAAGAAAACTGGTAGTTCTTGGCGTCTTCCAAGGTTTGTGCCGGATCATTTGCTTGCACGTATACACTTCTGATAATTCCCGAAGGCTCAGCATTGGTGACTTCCTGCATAGTCTGATAAATATCGGAAACCACAGCGGAAACTACAGCGCAGCCGCATACGATCAGCAGTGCCAAGACACAGGCTAGGACCCGGCGGCCATTACTCACCGTTTTTTTCTTTGACGGCACAAACAGCAGCACAGCGCTCAGCACGCTTAAGAGTGCAAAGCCGATCAGCAGCGGTATTGCATACATCTGCGGCAGGATATTCAGCTGCCAAACGATTACAGCGGTCAGCACCTGTGCAATCAGCTGCAGAAAAAATACCGCCAGACTGATTATCTTCCAAACCTTTTCTCGATTCATAAAATCATCCCATTTTCATAGTAATTGTAAGGCTAGTATATTCATTTTGCGGTACATTGTCAACATTTCAGTATTTTCCAAGTTGTTCACAGGTTGGAAAATACAGGGATGCAACTGCATCCCTGTTTTATGTTTTGCTATCCTCTCTTGTCAGCTTGTGGATCCATCGATAGCGGTTAACCTTTACGACAGCTACAAAGCACTTCAGGATCTGGTCGCTTTTCAGGCACAAGAACGTGACCCAAAGCGGCGCATGAAATACAAACGCTGAAAGAAAAGCAGCAGGTATCACGATCAGCCACTGGTGAATCAAATCATTGATCAGTACAAAGCGAGTATCTCCGCCACCGGTAACGATGCCAGTGAGGCAAGCGCACTGGTAGGACGTGCCGATTACAGTAATGGACAGGATATTGATAAACTGACCGGAAAGCACACGTGCCTGATGTGTAACATCATACAGGGATATGATCCCGTTTTTACACAGCCACAAAACAAGGCCTGTGCCAATACCTATACCAATGAAAATAAACTGCAGTGTCTTTGTGTACTCCTTCACCCGAGGCACGTCCGACTCTCCTACGGTCTTACCTATAACCACGCTTGCAGCATTGCTGGCAGCATATGTCACCACCGAAACCACCTGGAAGATTGTGGTGGCAATAGAATTGGCTGCGATTGTATCCGAGCCGAGGCGGCCCAGAATCGCCGTCTGTACGCTCATGGCAACGCCCCAGATACCGTGGGTCAAAATAAGCGGCATGCCCACTGTAATGTAATCCTTAAACAGTATGGGGTCGATCTTAAATAAATCCGTTACTTTCCAGCGGATCTTCTTATCGATTGCCAGCACATAAACCACAACGATCAAAAATTCCACAACTCTTGCGCAAAGTGTTGCAATGGCAGCGCCCTCTACACCCATCTGCGGCATGCCAAGTTTGCCGTATATCAGTCCATAGTTCAGTACGATATTGATCACCAACGCAGAAAGGGTAACCACAAAGCCGATCTTCACCGTTTCTACAGACCGCAGCGCAGACAGCAACACGTTACTTAACGAAAACAGAATATACGAGAAGCAAATGATCACCAGATACTTACTTCCCTCTTCGATCACTGCCTGCTCATCTGTAAGAAGTGACAGGGTCTGTGCAGGAAAGCAGTAAGTAACCAGCATCATTACAGTGCCGACAACAATACTCAGCAGCACGCCCACAGAGGTAACCTTCCGGATGGGGTCGATTCGCTTTTCTCCCCAATACTGAGAGCCCAGTACCACAATGCCGTTGCCCACGCCGGTCACCAGCATTTGCAGCAAAAACTGGATCTGGTTGACCATGGCCACACCGGACAGCGCATCTTGGCTGTAACCGCCGATCATGACATTATCTGCAAGATTGACCGCAAATGTGATCAAGCTTTGCAGCGCCATCACAAAGGTCATGGAAAAGAAGGTTTTATAAAATTGTTTGTCCTTTGTGAATAGCCGCAATTTAAACACCTGCCAATTTTTTCAGTGTATCTGCCAAATCTGTCTGTTCCCAGGGGCGATCTGCCACACCGAAGTGTCCTTCTCTTGCAGTCTTGCCGTAAATGGGGCGACGCAGATCCAGCTTGCGGATGATGCCAGCCGGTGTCAGGTCGCAGGTCTTGCGAAGAAGCGCCGTCAATTCCTCATCTGCCAGCTTACCGGTACCGTAGGTCTCCACGCGCACAGAAACCGGCTCTGCAACGCCTATGGCATATGCCAACTGCACCTGTACCTGTTCCGCCAGGCCTGCTGCCACCAGATTTTTCGCCATATAACGTGCCATGTAAGCGCCGCTTCTGTCTACCTTCGTGGGGTCTTTGCCGGAGAATGCGCCACCGCCGTGGGAGAAGTAACCGCCGTAGGTATCCACAATGATCTTACGGCCGGTCAGGCCGGTATCTCCGTTAGGACCACCGATCACAAAGTTGCCGGTGGGGTTGATATGGATATTCTTCACATCTACAATATCAAAACCGTACTGTTTCAGTACCGGTGCAATCACACCCTCACGCACGTAACGGCGCAGCTCACCAATCTCAAAATCCGCGCTGTGCATAACGGAAACGACAACCGTGTCAATGCCGACTACGTTGCCCTTCTCATCAAACTCTACGCTGACCTGTGTCTTGCCATCGGGCCGCAGCAGATCATTGCTTGCAACACAATCCGTCAGCCGGTTACTCAGCGCTCTGGACAGCGCAGCAGGCAGGGGCATCAGTTCGGGCGTCTGGGTGCAAGCGCCGCCAAACATCATACCCTGGTCGCCGGCGCCGCCAACCTCATCGTTCGTACCCAGGGCGATGTCTGCAGACTGGGTATGGACTTTGCAAAGGATCTCCACGGACTTGGCATCAAATCCGTCACCGGGCACGTTATAGCCGATAGAATCGATAACCTCACGGGCAACCGCTGCATAATCCACATTTGCTTTCGTTGTGATCTCGCCGCAAATCAGGCAGAAATCGGTAGTAACCGTGGTTTCACATGCCACACGGGATGCAGGGTCCTGCGCAAGGCAGGCATCCAGGATCGCATCGGAAATGGAGTCTGCAACCTTATCTGGATGACCGCAAGTAACACATTCAGAAGTAAATAATCTTTTTTCCATCTTTTTTCCTTTCTGTACGCAATCGCACTTCAACGCTTTCTGATAATAAAAATGCACACACCGACGGACTCGATGTGCGCTCTATCGAATCCTCATCTTTCGTTGCCGCCGGATTTGGCACCTTGACTTAACAGGTTGCCGGGTTTCATCGGGCCGTTCCCTCCACCACTCTTGATAAGGCTTGTATGCAGTTCG
>JAZUNW010000041.1:0-3010 GCA_045604325.1 Faecousia sp.
GTTTTATTATATCTTCCCTGTGTATATTTCTCTCCAAGGGGGCATCACCTTGGTGACTGGATAATATGGCCATTTATATGTTGTGCCGTTCTTATGTTATCTTTCTTGATGACATGGGCTTACAAACTGGTTTCTCTTATAAAAAAATTATCCTCTTTGAAGAGAGATATCATATTTATTCTTGGTATTTCATATTTTTATCTTCCGATTTCCATATTTACAATGTATAAAGAAGAGATGGCCTCTTCGATATTTTCTATGGAAATGTTGCACATTTTGTTTAATATCAAACTTTATCTTCTTGGTATTGCCGTGGTGCCGGTGCCTTTGCTCTTTGTTTATCTGCTGCGCCGTGCAGAAAGAAAAAACATTTCAGCCTAAGGCATAAAGCAATATAAGCAACAAAAATGCAGGAAACGCGCAACAAATTGCCCGCCACGAGCGTCTATTTATTAGAAAATCTGCAATTTCTGTAATTTTTTGTTGCGGATTCGGGGATGTGATGTGTTAATATAGATTAGAAGACATGATGGAATTGGAAGGCTACGAAACGATGCACCGGGTGCTGGAGCGTTCAAAGGTATTGAATGACCTCATTCAGGCAATGGAGCTGGATACCCCCCTTACGCCGGCAGCTCTGGAAGAGATTGAGGCGTACCGGGTACGCCGTTATGCAGAAGAATGCTTCTATCGGGAAACGCTGAATGCTCCCGACCTGGAGCTGTACGATTCCTACGAGTTGAAGCACTCTGCAGGAATGCTGGCGGCGCTGGCAGCCGGAGCAAATCCGGATTTACCGATTTGCTGGGAATGCGATTCTTTGGCCTCAGATGCCGTTCGTTGCGGTTGGCCTGAGGGAGCGGAGCTTTTGCTGGAGGCCGGGGCCTCACCCCTGGAAGACGATGCTCAGTTACTCATCACCCTGTGTTGTAATGGTCCATCAAGCTTGTTGAAAAAGGCGCTGTCGTTGTGTGATTTGCCGCCAGACTGGAAAGGTGGTCTTGATTACATGAATTTGGCTGCCTATGCGGCAGGTTCCGGGCAGGTTGATTGCCTGCGTGCCTTGCGGGAGTGTGGGATAGATTTGCTGGCGCATGATGGTAAGGCTCTTTGCGAAGCGTGCAAGGAAAATCAGCCCGAAGCCGTGTATTATTTGGTGTATGATTGCAGAGCTCCTTTGGAAGAAGAGTATGATGACTGGAGCCCTCTCTTTTATGCGGCTCAGTATGATGCTATGGACTGTGCCCGTATATTGTTGAAAGCCGGCGCCAATCCGCTTCATGAAGATATTTGCGGCGGCACCCCATTCAAATGGGCAGCGTCAGACAACATGCACATGTTGTTGGAGGAGGCAAAAAGAAAAAGACGTTGGTAATGTAGCATTATCAATTGCCTTCATAAACATTCCCTCATTTTGGAAAACAGCACCCAGGCTACTCTGCGATACGCCCAGACAGGCTGCATAATTATGAGGCGCCCAAAGCAGGGCAAGAATGAGCCCCGGCATCCGTCCATCGCTTGTAGGTCTGTTTTTCGGCATGGTCAACAAAAATGCAGAAAACGCACAACATAATGCCCGCCGCGAGCGCCTATTTATTAGAAAATCTGCACTTTCTGCAATTTTTTTGTTGCGGATTCGGTGCCGGGAAGTATTATCTTTATGTAAAGGAGATAGCGAGTGAAAGTAAGGCAAACAAATAAACAAGTCCTGAAGTCGACAGACCTACGGAATATCTGCCGCAAAAGTCAATCTTATCGAGCTCCGTTTGCCATTCTTCCTTGGCTGCCATTGATTGTTGCCTGTGTCCTGGAAACCGTGTGGGCCGTCTCTCCTGGTGGTACTGTTTTGGGTGGTTTCAGTCTGCTGGCGTGTATCCTCATGGCCGGTGTCAGTTTGATAGTCGGTATTATCATGCTTATCGAATGGAAATACCCTTTGCGCGCCGTGGGGATATTATTATGCACCATTGTTCTACCGCTTTTGTTGATTGTGTTATTTTTTGAAGTTTTGCACCTGAATTTACTCCTTCATTGAGTATAGAGCTGTACCAGTTACACGCATAGTTATGACCATGCCCCCGTTCCACAAAATCCTAGCCACCACAGCCCTGTGCCTTGCGGCGGTGGGGGTGAGTAGCTGTCAGAAAACAATGCAGGTAGACATCTCTTTAAGCACGGCAGGCGCTCCGCTCTCATTCACTTGTTGTAGTGTGGAAAGAGGATATTCACATATTAAGCGTTTTTTTGATGTCACAGGAGTTGGGTCTACCTATACAGAAAAGCCTTACCGGCTGATTGGAGCAGGTACATTGAAAGCCCCCATTAAGAAAGAAGCTCCGGCAGAAATCAATATCTATGTAGATCCGCAATATTACCCCATTGATGCGCATGTGTCCTGGGTAACAGAAGCGGGCGCCAGATTCTCGCGGTCGCTAACCTTGAATCACGAAGATTTTTCTGCTGAAATATTGGCCGGGTCGGACGTGTCCATCCCAACTTACTTCTACAATTTTCGGCTCCATATAAATGGTGAACAACAAATTAAAAAGGTCTACTGCGACTCTAGGACAAGGGTTGATTATTCTCACTCCATGATGCCCTCTGAACCTCAGCCGGACAATTAAAGTTAAAACTTGTTGCAAGACCTGGAAGCCTCAAGGTAGGGCAAGAATGAGCCCCGGCATCCGTCCATCGCTTGCAACCCGTCTCGGCGGAGCCTTGGCGGAGACGGAGCGACTTGACTTTTTATCCCCTTGCAAGCGATGTTTCATTTTAGGTTGTCACTCGGTGAGAAATGGCACTTAAACTGCTGATTCTGTGTAGCTTGCCAGTTCGAGCCGACTTTGCTTGTCACAGAATCGCCATCACCGAAAAACCGCCTACCTGTCACGGCGCAGAAAGTAGCTCGTCAGGGCTGACTCGAAGCCGGAAGCTCACAGAATCAACAGATTGTAGATTCGAAGCATCTTTAGTGACCCTGAAAAGCATTTGAGCTTAGGAAAAGGGGCTT
>JAZUNW010000042.1:0-10601 GCA_045604325.1 Faecousia sp.
CCGAGCGGAGTGAAACGGAGCCGAGGGATCTTGGCACCGATTTTAATGCAAATATAAACGAAATGCGTAGATTCCTCGACTCGCTGACGCTCCCTCGGAATGACAAACTTGGTGGTGCTTACTAAGATAAACGATCATTTACATTGCAAAGGAGGCAGTCATGCGTTATTACTTTGCTCCCATGGAGGGGCTGACGGACAGTGTCTACCGCCGTCTGCACCACAAATTCTTTGGCGGCGTGGACCGCTACTATATGCCTTTCATCTCCCCCACCGTCCACCGGGAACTGACTGCCCGGGAAGCCCGGGAAGTGCCCTTTGCGGACACGGAAAGCTTTACCGCTATACCCCAGATCATGACCAAAGTGCCCGAAGATTTCCTTTGGGCTGCTGCGCAATGCAAGGAGCGGGGCTACGAGGAAGTAAACCTTAACTTAGGCTGCCCTTCCGGCACTGTGGTTGCCAAAGGAAAAGGCAGCGGAATGTTAAGAGATGCCGATGCCCTTGACCGGTTTTTGGATACCATCTTCCAAGATGCGCCCCTTCCCATCTCTGTCAAGACCCGGCTGGGGCTGGAAAGCCCTGACGAATTCCCCGCCCTTTTGGAAATTTTCAACCGCTATCCCATCAAGGAGCTGACCGTCCACCCCAGAGTGCGTAAGCAGTTTTATGCTGGGAATGTAAACAGAGAGATGTTTGAATTTGCCCTGCGCTGCAGCAAAAATCCCCTGTGCTATAACGGCGACATCCAAACCAAAGCGCAGGCCGATGTCCTTCCCACGGAGTCCGTCATGATTGGCAGAGGACTGATTGCCGACCCCGGCATGCTCTGCGGCGGTACGCAAGTAGAAAAGTTAGCACCCTTTATGAAAGCGCTGGAAGAAGAATACACCTGCCTTTTCGGCGGTGTGCGCAATGCCATGTTCCGCCTCAAGGAGCACTGGGGCATGCTGCTGCCACGGTTTGAAAACAGCGAAAAATTAGGCAAGCGCCTGCGAAAAACCACCGACCTTGCCGAATACCACGCCATCATTGCAGAGATCTTTTCCACTCTGCCCCTCAAATAAGAAGGACGCACTGCCGGGCAGTGCGTCCTTTGTTTATTTACTTGCTTGCAAGATCGATGTCGGTCAGCACAACTGCCTTGTAGTTGATGTCCACCTTGTTCTCTTCCAGAATCTCGTCCAGCATCTTGTCTGCCCGCTCGCGGAGAACGCCCTGGCGGCAGTAACGGGCATAGCCATCCTCGTCGCCCACATAGAACATGATGTGATAGCCATACTGGGTCTTCACCATGCCATGGTCGCCGTGCTGACGGGTCTCATCAAAACACCAATCCTCAAACTCCTTGACCATGATGCCCTTGGAGATATCCATATACAAGCCGCCGTCGGTATAGTTGCCATCGGCGCTGTTTTCATAGGCACACTCGCCGAAGCTGCTCTCATCTTTGCTGCCTTTCAGCCACGCATCATAAATCTTCTGGGCATCTGCGCGGCAGGTTTCCCAGTCGGCATCGGTAACCACCGTTTTGCCCTCACTGTCCTTGCCGGTGCCCTTGACCTCAATGAGAATGTGGCGCACATCGGTGAGCTTGCCCATATCCTTGGTGACGGCAACGCCCCAGTTGGTCTTCATGTTCGCACCATTCTTGGCATAGTAGTCATCCATTTCCTTTTCGGTGACTTCTTCCTTCTCCACAAGATGGCTGAAATAGGCACTGCCCATATAGTACTGACGGAAATGCTCAGCATACTCCTTAAGGGTAACACCGGCACCGAAATCCGCTGCCATCATCTCGTCCACAGTTGCAAAGCCTGCATCTTCGGCATTCTGCTTGGCTTCTGCCTCAATGCCGTCCAAAATTTCCTGATATTCTGCCGGCAAAGTATAACCATTCTTCTCCGCCATATTGGCCAGCGTCTGATACTGATGCCAGCTAATCATGGCACATTCCAGGAAATACTGCTGCCAGGTCATACCGGTGTCTTCGTCCATGACCTGCTTATTCAGATCCTCGCTCAGGTCCACATCGTAGTAACTGCCGTAGTTGTAGATGTGCATCCAGTAGTAGACCTGCAGCTGGCGGTTGGTCAACTTACTGTCGCCAATGGTGGCAACCACTTTGTCCAACTTGGATGCGATTTTCTGGTCTGAAACCGTGTAGTTATCCTTGTAGAAAGCATCGTTTGCTCTGGGCTTAAGTGTGCCGTAAAGGCCATAGTAGACCATAGCGATCAAAGCCGCCACCAGCACAACGCCGGCAATCGCAGCAATGACGATCTTCAGTGTCTTGGACATTTTCTTTTTGGGCTTGTCTCCGGTATCCCGGCCACACTTGGCACAAACAGTGCTGTTTTCTTCCAACTCAGCACCACAGAACTTACAATACATAATTTCCTCTTTCCTCCGCACAGGCGGTAAAAATGATAGGAACAGTTTACCATGGGTTTTCCGCAAAAGCAAGAAAAAACACAAAATGTTTACATTTGCTAAGGAAACCTGCTTGTTTACAAGGAATAACCCCTTGCATTTGTCAGCAAAAAATGCTATTATTTATGATTGAGAAAGTATTTCCCAAAGGAGCTTCCTATGGACACCAAAACCACTCTGATTACCGATGCCGAATTGCAGCAGCAGTTCGCATTTTGCGATAAAATCAATACTTACTGGCACGGTCTTGGCCGCACCCCCACCGCCTATGTGGAGACCTACGGCTGTCAACAGAATGAGGCCGATTCTGAAAAGCTCAGAGGCTACCTTGTACAGAGCGGCTATGCCATCGTGCAGGCAGCAGAGGGCGCCGATGTGGTAGTGATGAATACCTGCGCCATCCGGGAACACGCGGAGCAGCGGGTTTTCGGCAACTTAGGCGCACTGACCCACACCAAGCGCCGCCACCCGGAGCAAAAAATCTTCCTCTGCGGCTGCATGGCAGGCGAAACGAAAGTATCCGACCGGATCAAAAAGAGCTTTCCCCATGTAGACGGCGTATTTTCCACCCACCATCTGTGGCAGTTCCCCGAAATTCTGTGGAATGTTTTAGACCGGAAAAAGCGGCAGTTCTACACCCAAGACGAGGCAGGCTCTATCGCTGAGGGCATTCCGCAAATTCGGGACAACACCTTAAAAAGCTGGGTGTCCATCATGTACGGCTGCAACAATTTCTGCACCTACTGCATCGTGCCCTATGTCCGCGGCCGTGAACGCAGCCGCAAAAAAGAGGACATCATTGCAGAGTGCCGCTGCCTTATCAAAAACGGCTGCAAGGAGATCACCCTGCTGGGGCAGAATGTCAACTCCTACGGTAAGGACCTTAACGAAGATATCGACTTTGCAGACCTATTGGCAGAAATTGCCGCTATTCCCGGTGAATTCCTTATCCGCTTTATGACCAGCCACCCCCGGGACGCCGGTAAAAAGCTGTTTGACACCATGGCAGCAAATAAGAAGATCGCCAAGCAGCTGCATCTTCCCTTCCAATCCGGCTCTTCCCGGGTCTTGAAAGCCATGAACCGGCACTACGACCGGGAAAAATATCTGGAAGCTGTGAATTATGCCAAATCCGTCATGCCGGATCTGGTGCTGACAAGCGATGTGATCGTAGGCTTCCCCGGCGAAACAGAGGAAGAATTTGAAGAAACCATCTCCCTCATAAAGCAGGTACGCTACGATTCCCTCTTTACTTTTATCTTCTCTCCCCGACCCGGCACTCCTGCGGCAACGATGGAAGATCCCACTCCCAAGGAAGAGAAAAACCGCCGGTTTGATAAACTCTGCGCGGTGCAAAACGCCATTTCCGAGCAGATCCACGCCGATTATGTAGGAAAGCCCATGCGATGCCTTGTGGACGGCAAGGACGGAGACTCCCTCACCGCCCGGACAGAGGGCGGCCGGCTGGTGCGCTTTGCAGGAGATGACAGTTTGATCGGAACTTTTCAAAACATCACCATCACCGGTTCTACCACATGGAGCCTTACAGGAACTTTAACACTCTAAATGTGAAGGAGTGGTTATTATGGCCACCAAAGAAAAAGAATTAACGCCCATGCAGCGGCAGTACCGTGCCATTAAAGAGCGCAATCAGGACTGCATTCTGTTTTTCAGACTGGGTGATTTTTATGAAATGTTCGACGAGGATGCCAAAACCGCATCCCGGGAGCTGGATCTGACCCTGACCACCCGCGACAGAAGCAAGCCCAAGGAAGAGCAGACTCCTATGTGCGGCGTGCCCTACCACAGTGTGGATGCCTACATTGCCCGTCTGGTGCAAAAGGGCTATAAAGTCGCCATCTGCGAGCAGATGCCCGACCCCGCCCTTACCAAGGGCCTGGTAGAGCGGGAGATCACCCGCATCGTCACCCCCGGCACGGTCACCGAAAGCTGCATGCTGGAAGAGAGCAAAAACAACTATTTCGGCTGTGTTTACGGCAGTGATGACCGCTATGGTCTTGCCTTCTGCGATATTTCCACCGGTGCTTTCTTTGTCACCATCTGCGCAGACAGCGCCTCTGCCGCATCGGAGCTGGGCCGTTTTTCTCCTTCGGAAGTCATGCGCGGCGGCAAAAATGTCCGCTGCAGCGAGCTGGATGACGCCCTCTTTTTGCGCTTAAAGTGCTGCGTCAACGAAGAAAGCAACGAGCATTTTGACGAAGAAGCTGCAGCGCAGTTGCTGGAGCGGCATTTTGGCGCACCTCTAAGCCAGCTGGGTCTTTCCGGGCTGACCGAAGCCGTCATCGCCGGCGGCTCTCTGCTCAACACCCTGCTGACCCTGCAAAAAAATGACCTTGCCCACATCCGTACGGTGGAATACTACACCACCGGAAAGTTCATGGAGCTGGATCTGGATGCCAGACGGAACTTAGAACTGACAGAAACCATGCGTGGCAAGGAGAAGAAAGGCTCTCTTCTGTGGGTGCTGGATCAGACCCACACCGCCATGGGTGGACGGCTGCTGCGTAGCTGGCTGGAAAAGCCCTTGCTGGATGCCGCCGAGATCGGCCGCCGGCAAACGGCAGTGGAAGAATTGGTTGCTGACACCATTACAAGAAGTGAGCTTACTGAGGCTTTAAAAGATGTTTCCGATTTTGAGCGCGTGATGACCCGTATCGTCACCGGCTCGGTCAACTGCCGTGATCTTTTGGGTCTTGCCCGGGGCATCCAGGCGCTGCCGGAAGTGAAGGCGCAGCTGAGCAAGCTGGGCGCTCCCCTGCTGACAAAGCTGAATGATGCAATCGATGATCTTAACGACTGCGCAGACCTCATCGAAAGCACCATCGTGGATGAGCCCCCGCTGACCGTCCGGGAAGGCGGCATCATCCGCCCCGGTGCCAACGAAGAGGCCGACAGATTGCGGGATATTATGAACGGCGGCAAGGGCACTATCATCGCCATTGAGGCGGCAGAAAAGGAAAAGACCGGTATCCGTACCCTGAAGGTCAGCTTTAATCGGGTATTTGGCTACTACATTGAAGTTTCCAAATCCTTTACAGACCAGGTGCCGGAGCACTATATCCGCAAGCAGACCCTGGCCAACTGTGAGCGCTACATTACCCCCGAACTGAAAGAGCTGGAAGACCAGGTGCTTAATGCCAAGGATCGGCTCACCGCTCTGGAATATCAGATCTTCACGCAGCTGCGGGAGCACCTTGCCCGGCAGGCTGCCCGTGTGCAGACTACCGCCGCAGCGGTTGCTGCTGTGGATACCCTCTGCGCTTTGGCAAGCGTTGCCGTGCAGCGGGGCTACTGCCGACCGGAGATCACCCTGGGCAACGAAATTTCCATTACTGACGGCCGCCATCCTGTGGTAGAGGTGATGCTGAAGGATTCTCTGTTCGTGCCCAACGATACTTCTCTTGGCAGCGCGGACAACACCGTTGCCATCATCACCGGCCCCAACATGGCAGGTAAATCCACCTACATGCGCCAGGTTGCGCTGATCGTGCTGATGGCACAGATCGGCTCTTTTGTACCTGCAAGAAGTGCAAAGCTCGGCATCGTGGACCGGGTGTTTACCCGTATCGGTGCCAGCGATGATCTTGCATCCGGTCAATCTACCTTTATGGTGGAGATGTCCGAGGTGGCATCCATCTTAAAGTATGCAACTGCCAAGAGCCTGCTGATCCTGGATGAGATCGGCCGGGGCACATCTACTTACGACGGCATGGCCATCGCCCGTGCAGTGCTGGAATACGCCGCAAATGTTCGCAAGCTGGGAGCAAAGACCCTCTTTGCCACCCACTATCACGAGCTTTCCACCATGGAAAACAAGCTGCCCAATGTAAAAAACTACAACATCGCCGTGAAAAAGCGGGGCGATCAGATGATCTTTTTGCGCAAGATCGTCCCCGGTGCAACCGATGACAGCTACGGTGTGGAAGTGGCCAAGCTAGCAGGACTTCCCGGCGCGGTGGTAAGCCGCGCAAGAGAGATCCTTGCAGAACTGGAAGAAGAAAACGGTGTCATTCACACAGCTCCCGCCACGCAGGAACAGGACGACCAGATCAGCATGCTGGATCTGAAACAGCAGCAAGTCTGCGACGCCCTTTCTTCCATTTCCGTGGAAACTTTGACCCCCATCGAAGCCATGAATGAGCTGTATAAGCTGAAGAAAATGCTGAGCTGATATGACAAAAGAAATCTTCCTGCGCAATTCCCTTACCCGGAAAGAAACCGTCTGGGGTGTGCGGTATCTGCTGTTTCAGATCGTATTTCTTCCATCCCTGCTGCAAACGGTAAATTGGGCGCTGCCCTTTTCTTTGGGTGCGACGCAGATAAACTTTCTGTTCTTCTCTATAAATTTTGCGGTGGCATTGCTGATCTTCCACCGCTATCTCATGCAATTTTTACGTCTTGATCTGCAAAGCATCCTGCGCATCGGCATAGTGGGTATTCTATTCTTTGCCGCTTATTGGGGCGCTACCGCTCTATTAAGCCACGTATTTTCTTTGATCGACCCCGAATATGTCAATCTAAACGACCAAAATGTTACCGCCATGACCGAGGGAAACTATTTCCTCATGTTCATAGGCACGGTGTTCTTCGTGCCCTTTGCGGAAGAGAGCTTTCACCGGGGTCTGGTTTTCAGAGGTCTGTATGACCGCTCTCCCGTTGCCGCATTTCTAACTTCCGCAGCAGTGTTCAGCATCATCCACATCATTCATTACTTAGGCAGCTACACACCAATAGAGCTTTTATTCAGCTTTTTGCAGTATCTGCCTGCAGGGCTGTGCCTTGCCGGTGCTTATCGGCTGTCCGGCTCTCTGCTGTGCCCCATTTTGATCCACATGGCGGTAAATGCCATGGGTATGCTCGCATTGAGGTGATTTTATGCCAAAGATCCTGAAACTTTCCCAGCATGTTGCCAATTTAATAGCCGCAGGTGAAGTAGTAGAGCGTCCTGCCTCCGTTGTCAAGGAGCTGTTGGAGAATGCTGTGGATGCCGGTGCCACCAAGATCACCGTTGAGATCAAGGATGGCGGCATGACTTTCCTCAGAGTTACCGACAATGGTTGCGGCATGGATCCGGAGGATGCCCGCACCGCATTTTTGCGCCACGCCACCTCCAAGCTGCGCACCGCAGAGGACTTGGCCGCCATCGAAACCATGGGCTTCCGCGGTGAAGCTTTGGCTGCCATTGCGTCTGTCAGCCGTATCGATCTGATGACCAAAACAAAAGACAGCATGCTGGGCACAAGCCTTCATTTGGAAGCAGGCGCCATCACAGAAGAAAGTGAAGTTGGCTGCCCCGACGGCACCACCATCATCATAAGAGATCTGTTCTTTAACACCCCCGCCCGGATGAAATTTATGAAGTCCGACTCCGTAGAGGGCAGCCGTGTGGCCAACGCAGTGCACCTGCAGGCCCTCGCCCATCCGGAGGTGTCCTTCACCTTCCTGCGGGACGGAAAGCAGGCGCTCTCTACCCCCGGTGACGGAAAACTGCAATCCGCAGTCTACTGCATTTACGGCAGAGAATGCGCCCAAATGGTGGCAGTAGAGAGCAAATGGGACGGCTACACTTTAACAGGCTTTGTCAGCAAGCCCACCGACGCCCGTCCCAGCCGTAGCCTGCAAACCTTCTTCGTCAATGACCGGCCTGTGGTTTCCAAGCTGCTGATTAAGGCTCTGGAAGAGGCCTACCGCAATCAGATCATGGTGGGCAAATTTCCCGCCTGCGTGCTGCATCTTACCCTGCCTGCCAGCGCGGTGGATGTCAACGTCCACCCTGCCAAGACGGAAGTAAAATTCCTTTCGGAAAAGTCGGTTTTCGACTGCGTACATTATGGCGTTCTGGGCGCCCTCAACAAGCAGGTGGACCGCCCCCAGGTGCAGTTTAAGCCCGCGCCTGCTCCGGTCACCCCCGCACCCCAACCCAAGGCAGCCCCTGCTCCGAAACAGCAGAGCTTCTTCCGCACCATGACCACCGAGGAATATAAGAATTTTTCTGCGGTCATCAAGGATGCACCCCAGCCAAAAAAGGAAACCGCTGCCGCCACCGTTATGGCAGTGGAGCGCCAGCAGAGCAGCCCTCTGCGCGAAACTGTAATAATCCCCGCACCTGCACCTGCACCTGCCCCTCAGCCGGAGCCAGAGCAGACAACCCTCCCTTTGCCGGAAGAAAAGCCCTGGCGGATGGTGGGCGAGCTTTACAACACCTATGTGATCGTAGAGCAGGGCGAGGATGCTTACCTTATTGACAAACATGCCGCCCATGAGCGGATCCTCTTTGAAAAGCTGAAAGCCAATCAGGAGGCCATCTCCTCTCAGATACTGCTTGCGCCCGTGCCTGTCCGCCTCAGTGCGGAGGCTGCCGGCGAGCTCATCGCCAACACCGCTCTTTTGATGGAGCTGGGCTTTGAAATCGAGGAATTTGGTGATAATACCGTACTGTTGCGGCAAATCCCCATGGACTTAAACCCCGATATGGCCGCAGAAGCGGTGGAAACACTTGCTGCCGATCTGCTGACCGGCAAACGGGGTGATAAAAACACCGTCCGTGACGAGCTGTTACACACCGTCGCCTGCAAGGCCGCCATCAAGGCCGGCTGGGTCAGCGACGAAAAGGAACTTTTGGCGCTGGTTAAGCAGGTCATGGCTCGGGAAGATTTAAAATACTGCCCCCACGGCAGACCCATCTGCGTTTCCTTAAGCAAAAAGCAACTGGAAAAGCAGTTTAAGCGTAGTTAACAAAAAGGAGGCAAGGTCTATGAACAATATCATATGCATCGCAGGCCCGACTGCCTCCGGAAAGACTGCACTGGCAGTAGAACTTGCCAAGGAATTGGGCGGTGAGGTTGTTTCCTGCGACTCCATGCAGGTATATAAGCGTATGGATATCGGCACCGCCAAGCCTGCGGAAGAAGAAAAGCAAGGCATCGTCCACCACATGCTGGATGTAGCCGAGCCCGACGAAGATTTCTCCGTCAGCCGCTACTGCGCTATGGCCACTCCCATCGTCGAAGACATTGTGGCACGGGGAAAAGTCGCCATCATCGCCGGCGGCACCGGCCTATATATGGACAGCCTCATTAAGGGCAACAACTTCGCCCCCTTCCCCTCCACCGGTGTACGGGAAAGATTGGAAGCGCAGGCAGACAGCGAAGGCATGGACGCTATGCGCACCCTGCTTCAGTCCATCGATCCGGAGGCCGCAGGGCGTATTCACGACCGCAAGCGGCTGATCCGGGCGCTGGAAGTGTACTACGAAACCGGCGAGACGATCACAGCGCACAACCTGCGCACGCAGGCCATTGCGCCAAAGTTTACCCCCTTGTGGTTAGGCCTTGACTTTGCAGAGCGCTCAGCGCTTTACAGCCGCATCGAACTGCGTGTAGACATCATGCTGCAGCAGGGACTTGTGGAAGAAATCTGCAATCTGCTTGCAGAAGGCATCCCCCCAAAAGCAACTGCTATGCAGGCCATCGGCTACAAGGAATTTGTGGATGCTTTGGGCGGCCGCTGCTCCATAGAGGAAGCTGCTGCTCAAGTCAAGCAGTCCTCCCGCCGGTACGCCAAGCGGCAGCTGACATGGTTTCGCCGCAACGCCAATATGCACTGGCTGACACGCCAACAGGGCGAGAATTTCGAAGAAATTCTTGCAAAGGCTCGACTGGTTCTGCACGAAAACGACAACTGAAAAATGCTAAGATGTGTGTATCCCAAAGAAAGAAGGTATACATATGTCAGACGCAGTCATTTTACAGGAAGCCATCTTAAACGAAGTGCGCCGGGACAAAGTACCGGTAACATTGTTTCTCATGAACGGCTTTCAGCTCCGGGGTACGATCACAGGCTTTGACAGCTTCGTGGTGGTGCTGCTGTCGGAGGGCAAGCAGCAGATGATCTACAAGCATGCCATCTCGACACTTGCGCCCATGAAGCCCCTCAAGGCCGCCGGGCCCACCGCATAACGCACGCAAAGGCGACGGAGTAATTTTCCGTCGCCTTTGTTCTAATTTTGATAAATGATCGTTTACCGTACCACCAAAAATGCTGTCATCCCGAGCGGAGTGAAACGGAGCCGAGGGATCTTGACACCGATTTTAATGCAAATATAAACGAAATGCGTAGATTCCTCGACTCGCTGACGCTCCCTCGGAA
>JAZUNW010000043.1:0-11181 GCA_045604325.1 Faecousia sp.
CACCGATTTTAATGCAAATATAAACGAAATGCGTAGATTCCTCGACTTGCTGACGCTCCCTCGGAATGACATCTCTGGTAGTGCTTGCTAAGTTAAACGATCATTTATCTTACGTTAAAATCTCCTGCAAGCGCTGACGCAGCAGCTCGGCATCGTCACTTCCGTAGGCAAAATGGCCGGAATCTTCCAGCACCGTGACCTGGATCCGGCTATTTCTTTGCAGATCCTTTGCCGCATCCATAGATACCAGTTCATCCTTTCGGGACTGGAATGCCAAGCAGGGCACACGCATCCGGGGCAGCAATGTCCGCACCCGTCTAATCTCCTCTAAGAGTTCCAACATCCGGGGCGCCCAGCCGATATAGTGGTGCAGCGGACCATCCAGCGTGATGCTGCAATCTTCCACCATGGCCGCTGCAATGGCATGCCCATCGGTTTTTCCCGCCGCTACCCGCAGGATCGCTTCCACCGTGGAAGCAGGCACGCGGACCCGCAGCGGCACCGCCAGCAAAAACAGCCCGGCGATCTTTTGCGGATACTTTGCAGCGCCTTCTATGGCAAACAGCGTGCCCATAGAGTGGGCGACAATGACGATCTTTTCATACTTTTCCATAAGCCCGGCCAGCACATCTGCCACTTGGGTCTTCCACTTTTCCATGGATGTGGCTCCAAAATCCGCCACTTCCCCGCCATGTCCATCCAGCAAAATGTTGTAGACGGACCAATCTTCCGGCACCGCCGGTAAAAGGTCCTTAAAATGGGCAGGGCTGCCTGCGATGCCGTGGATCATCAATACCGCCATTTTGCTGCCGGGGACTTCTCGAATATATGCATTGTGGGGCATAGTATCACTCCTTTTTGGGCGCAAGCTCATTAAACAGCGTAAAGCCTAAGATCAACATGCCGCCAAGAGCCTGCAGAAACGTCATGCTTTCTCCTAACACCGTTACCGACAAAAACACCGCTACTAAGGGGTCAATATAGCTCAGCACCGCGGTTTTTTGGCCGGGCAGTGCCTTTATCGACGGAAAATACAGACAGTAAGCAAGGCCCGTATGTACAAAGCCCACGATCAGCAGGCACACCCAGCCGGTACTGCTCAAATTCCCAAGGGTTACGCCACCGGTGCAGGCCACATAGGGCACCAGCACCGCAATGGCGGATAGAAATTGCAGAAAGGTGCGATGCAGTCCCGCCACATTCTGAATAAATTTATTCAGCAGAATAACCGTGGCATAAAGCACCGCCGCCCCAAGGCCGAAGCCGATGCCGATCAGATCTGTTCCGCCTTTCATGCCAAATCCGGTGATAAGCACCAATCCCAAGGTGGACATGACAAAGCAAGTTATCTGCCGCAGGCTCAATCTTTCCCGGAACAGGATAGGGCACACCACCATCACGATCACCGGAGCAAAATAGTAGCTTAAGGTGGCTGTGGAGACCGTTGTGTACTTGTAGGCCTCAAACAGCAGTATCCAGTTGATACCCATGGCAGCGCCGGACAGAAGCAGCAGGGGCACTTCTTTTTTGCATTTATCAAGGGGCAATTTCTGCCGCGTCAAAAGCAGCACTGCACCGATGGTCAGCGCCGCAAGGATTGCCCGGTACAGCGCCAGTTCCCCGGAAGACACGCCAATAAGACGCACAAAGGGCCCCAGTGTGCCAAAGAGCACCATAGATATGCAAAGCATCCATCTTTGTTTTTTCATAGCCATTTCCCTGTCTTTCTTTTACTGCGTATCCTTGCGGCTATGCTTGATATCCCGGATCAAAAATACCGTCGTGCTGACTGCCAGAACGGCATTGGTAGCCGTACCGACAAAATTCAAAATGAGGGCATTGAAAACCGTAAACAGTGCCATGTTGATGGCAAACGCGGCTTTCAGCATCCGCTCGTTATCCTTAAAACCAAATACCGCCAGGGAGTAGATAAAGTTCGCAACCACCGGCAGCAATCCAACTGCGCCCAAATTATTAAAGCACAGCCCCAGCACCACCGCCAGCGCCACCAGCAGCCACTCCAGCCATTTGCTTTGCAGCTTGCGGATGGCAGCAATATTGCGCAGCACAGCCACCGCATTCTGCACCGCAGCGCTGTAGCCTTTCAGTGCGATAGCACCGGCGCCGTAAAAAAACTGGCTTAAGATCTGCACAAGCAGCATCGCCTTCGCCGTTTTGCGGGAGGCACTGATAGCATCTGTGACCATGGCAAGCAGGCTGCACAAATTTCCGATAAGGAGTGGCATACAGTGTTATCCCCTTTCCCTTTTATTCTATGCTTGGCATTATACCACAACAGCAGGAAAATGCAACAAAAAGCGGGCGGCTGAGCCGTCCGCTTATCTTTATAAATTCAAAAACATCAGCGCCACAGCGCCGATGGCAAGGCCGATCCATTGCAGCTTTTGCAGGCGTTCCCGGTAAACGAGCACAGAAAAGAGTGTTGTCAGCATAAAGCCGCCCACCGCAATACCGGGGAAAATGACGCTTTCGGAAAGGGTCGTGCCGATCAGCAGCAGGATAAACAGATTCAGCATCGCGCTGCTTACACCGCCTACAATGGGGCAAAGGACGGAGCCCTTGGACAACTCCTTCACCTTGCAGCGGCTACCTTTCAAATACAGCACCGCGCAGGCCAAAGCAGAGCAGACCGCACCAAAGAACATAAGCTGGCTCCCAAACTTCCCATCAAAGGCCATCTGCTGATACTTCTGAACGATGGAGCAGCCGGCATTTCCCACCAGCAGCATGGAAGCATACAAAAGCCATTTCAGAGAAACTGTTTTCTCCTGCGCATTTTTATCCGGCTTGAAGCACAGATACAGCGCCGCCACGATCAAAACAAGCCCGATGGTCACATTGACCGTAATAGGCGTATCCCAAAAGATCAGCCCCCAGAAGGCTACACCAATCAAGGACAGCTGCTTTACAAATGCCGTCAACGGCACTGAGCCGACCTGATATGCCTTGAACATGCCGATCATGGCCATGGTGTAAAACACACCGTACAGCAGCGAATACGCAAGGACGCCTCCGTTGAATTCTCCGTCCGACAAAAACAGAATCCCCCAGGAGACTGTCGTGCTGACGGTGACGATCAGAGAATAAAGCTGCGAGGTGTCTTTTGCGCCCGTATTTCTTTTGCCGAACAGAGAGCTCATGATGCTGAGCAGAGCGCTGGCGCACATGGCGCACAGCAAGTATATGTATGGCATCATTGGAAACCAACCTCCGAAGCTTTCTCCGTAAGGTGTTCGTTGTAGCCCACCAGCAAAAATTCCGCATGGCCGTTTTCATAATCCACAACGGTGACGGAGCTGTTGGGAGCCATCGGCACTTCCTGCATCCTACTCATGGGCAAGCCCGACCACAGCACCTGCAAGGAACGCACGATGCCGCCATGGGTGCCGATAACCACGGTCTTCCCCTCATTTTCCGCAGCGATCTTCTCCATGGTACCCATGGTCCGGTCTGCTGCCTCCTGGAAGCTTTCACCGCCGTCAAATCGGGCAAGACCGGGAGTCTGCTTATAGGAAGCAAAGCTTTCCGGGTATTTTTCTGCCACATCCGCGATCAGCATACCCTCCCAATCGCCTACATCGACTTCGCGCAAGCCTTTGCAGGTCACAACTTCCTTGCCCAGTGCGTCGGCAATGGGCTTTACAGTATCCACCGCACGGCACAGATCGCTGGAATAAACGCTGTCCACAACGTAATTTTTCAAAACATACTCCGCCGTTGACTTTGCCTGGGCAAAACCCGCCTCATCCAGCGGAACATCCATCTGTCCGGAAAAGCTCTTTTCTTTATTGCCCTGGCTGTAGCCGTGGCGAATGATGATAAACCGAACCATTTCAGCCATCTCCCTTTTATATTTCCGTTATAGCCCTAAAACCCGCCAGATCTCCCACGCAATGGGAATCAGCAAAGCCGGCAGCATATTGGCGACTTTAAAGGTTTTCTCCCGCACCAGATTCACGCCTACGCAGAAGATCAATGCGCTGCCCACAAAGGACAGCTCTTCGATCAGCACATCAGAGATCACCGAGCCAAAGAGCGCCGCGATCACCGTGATCGCACCCTGGTACACAAAGATGGGTATCGCCGAAAAAACCGCGCCTACGCCATAGGAAGACGCAAGGATCGCCACCAAAGCAAAGTCCAGCATGGATTTGGCGATCAGCATGGAGCTGTCGCCGGAAAGGCCGTCCTGCATAGCGCCCACGATGGCCATCGCACCCACGCAGGCGATCAGCGAGGCATTCACAAAGCCTTCTACGAACCGATTGTCGTTTTGCATCCGCACCGCTGCTTTCAGCTTAACGCCGATGGTTTCCATTTTGGTTTCAATGTCCAGCAGCTGACCGAGCATGCAGCCGAGAACCAAACTGAATATCAGCAAAATCGTTCCCCGTGTAGTGAGATGTCCGTTTTCCACCACCAGCATGTACTGAAAAACACCGCCGGCACCGATAAAAATGGTGGAAAGACCCAGCGCCTGCATGAGGATTTTTTCAAAGCGCTTTGCGACGCTGTTTTTCAGCAGCAGACCCAATAATCCGCCCACAACAACGGCGGCTGTGTTCACTATCGTACCCAGTCCGATCATAAGAAACCTCCAAGGGAAAAGAGCATTTTTTGTCATTATAGCACAGCGCTCCCAAATTGCAAGGGCGGCTGAAAGCCGCCCCTAAATTATTACATTGTGCCGTTAGCAAGGTTGGCAACCAGGGTGTACATTTCTTTTTCGCTGCAGACATTGTGCGCTTTGTTCAGAATGTCCTGCTTTTGCTCTTCACTTAAGTGGGCATAGCGGTTCATGGCGGCGGTGTTTTGCGCCAGCGCCATACCAAAACCAATCGGGACTTTATAGAAATCCATAATGTTTCTCCTTTCTTTTTGGGGACGGATCGCCACGGACGCATGCACCCTCGCAATGGTAGAGGTGGTCGATGGTTGCTGCTAATGTCAAAAACCGTGTCATTCTGAGCGGAGGGCGTAAGCCCGGAGTCGAAGAATCTACGCACTTATGGTACTGCTAAACACACATTCGGTGCGAAGATCCCTCGACTACGCTCGGGATGACCGGCACGGTGGTTAGGCAGCGGCATCCAGCATATTTTCAATGAAGATACCGTAGCCGGTAGTTGGATCGTTCACAAGGACGTGGGTAACCGCGCCGATGAGCTTACCTTCCTGAATGATGGGACTGCCGGACACTTCTGTGTCAAGTGTGGGGCAAAAAAATTTTGTGTTTTTCTGTGGATTTTATGCGTTTTTGCAGGTAAAAGGCAGGTTTTTACATACCTCAACCGCAACCCCTAACTTGACATAGATGAATTGTCGAAAAAGTGGAGTTTTAATTTCTCTTACCTTTTCGACAAATTCTGATTTCGGGGGGTGCGCAAGTGTCATTCTCTCGTATTGCAAAAACAATGCCCGCCATGTATAATAAATATAAACAACATGTGGGGGTGTACCAATGAAATACATTGAAGATGTGCATTGGATTCTTGATAAACCCGGCACAACGATTCACAACCAAGACGAGCAGTTCAGGGAGAATATCGCTTTCGTCCATTCCTTGGGGAAGAAATGTGATTGTGTGGGATGGAGTAATTTGAGACGGGACGATCCCCAAGCGGAAGAGATTCTGGGAAGAATCGTTGATTTTTGCAAAGAGAAAGGCTGGTCTGCCCGTGGTTTATACACCAGAGAGTATGCAGACTTTGATACTGATTGGTTTGAAATTGATGGTGTTGACTTTAAGGATAATACATTCGGTGAATATGTGAGTGTTCCTGCGCAAGACGGGAGTACAGTAAAAATTTGCAGCATTAAGGCTTACCGGGAACTGTCGGTTGCTCCCAAAAGTTGGGGGCGGTGTCTGTATGTGCCGGAACGCTTTTATAATGCATACCGCGAAAGTGGAATGACAGGCTTGGATTTTTGCTGGGCAAAAGATACCGGGAAATATGCTGCGCAACAGTATTTTGAGATTTTTGGCACGGAGCGAATTCCGCAGGTTGCGGTAGCTTGGGATCTAAAAAGCCAAGATCTGCGCAAGCTCGGGGCTGACAGTGGCTGGTTACCGCGATTGGGTGAAGTTTTTGAAAAGTGGACACAGCTGAATTTACCCTGCTGCTACAGGAAAGCGGATATGCCTGACTGTGGAATCGCCTATGCCTATATCCCAAGCACATTTTCCTGCTGTGGATTATATCAAGTCCTTGTTCATAAAGATGTAGCGCAGCAGCTTTTGCAGCAAAAAGCGATTCCTGCAGGGGCGTTGAAGCCGGTTCCTGTGTTTGATGTTATTCCATCCGGATATACTTTGCGGGCAACAAGCATCTGTCCTCGGCCTACGCAAGAATATATATCGCAAAGCCTGTTGGATTGTGAGGCGTTAAAAAAGAAAGATCGTCCTCTTTGGCAGGTTTCCGAAAAAGAAGCATTAAGGGTTTTGCGTAAGGCCAAGACTGATCAAAAAGAGGATTTCGGCAAAAAGCTGTCAAAGGCAAAAGCAGAAGTTTTGGATGAAACACAGTATGCGCCCATACTGCCGTATTATTTGATAGCCAATGGTGGGCAGTTGTCGGATGAATACATACTGCTGTCCTTGGATGAATCTGATACAGCAACAAACGAATTTTATAATTTATTAGAGAGCGAAGAGTTGTTGGAATCCAAGCCGGACGGCATTGTGATTTGTACTTGTGCCAACGGCGATTGGGTTTTGATGTTGCAGGATAGTACAGTGATCCGGTTCAGTCACGAAGTGCCGGAAACTACCGAGCAATGGCCAAACTTGGCACAGTTTATCGTGGATGCAATCAATGATTAGAAGAAAAAGGCACACAATGTGTGCCTTTTTCCTTTATGCAGCGGCATCCAGCATATTTTCAATGAAGATACCGTAGCCGGTAGTTGGATCGTTCACAAGGACATGTGTCACCGCGCCTACCAGTTTTCCGTCCTGTATAATCGGCGAGCCGGACACGAGTGTGTCAAGTGTAGGACAAAGTTTTTCTACAAATTTTTGCGAATTTTGGCGTTTGATGTAGAAAATCAGCGAATCATCAGACATAGTACCTATTGGGGAGCATCTTTGGATTGTGAAGTCCACATGTACGCTAGAAAAATTACACTATTTTTTCACTATATCAATGTTAATATACCAAGATCCTCTGCTGAAATGAAGAAAACTGAAGCCGTATAAAATACAGCCTCAGTTTCTTTGTGTTTGCTATTGATCGTTTAAAAAGACTTCTTGTTCAATTGTTTTGCCGCAGTTGAGAATTTCGCGGATCGCTTCATGAAACAGCCGGTGTTCCCCATTTTGAAGCATTTCTTCCAAATTGCGAAGGTACTTTGCTGTGCGCACGAGTCCGAAGCCTGAGTATTTGCGCACATCTTCTGCGGACATTCTCATCGGCAGCAACTCCGGAATAATTTGTTGTAGATGGGAAAACATCTGGAAACCGCCCAAATCAATATCTGCCCAGAAAAAGACGGGAATCGCGGTGGATAAGGAATCCTTGATTCTTTGTATCAACTTGCGTTTTTGTGGACTGAGAAAGCCACCATGATAGATTACCAATTCAGATCCTTGGATTTCTGAATTCAGATATTCATCATAGTTAGTCTTGTTCTCAATGAACACGACTTTCCGAATGTTGGACAAATCGAATCCCTGAATGTCATCAACAGAAGAACTCAAAATAGCAAGTCCACAAGGAAACAGCGCCGAGCAATCAACCATACCTGTTGAGGTAATAATTGAGAACATCCCAGACATCTCGTAACTCTCAGGGCGGGCGTAAATACCCAAGTAAGCTAATTTATCTCGCCACCCCATCTCCTGATGCTGGCAGAGCTCATTCAACTCAAGATCATGTTGCTGTGCAATACGCAAAAATTCATCCCGAAAATCCCGTTCGAAACGCTTGCTGTTTCGAAAGCAACGAATACTGAAAGTACGCATTGTGATAGCTGTTCCACGTAGTGCATCATACTGTAGCAGCACAGTAAGGAATTCCCCCAGGTTGTCCGCTTTATCGGAGAAGAAGGATGGAATACGATATGTACTTCTTATCTTCTGCACGGTCTCTTTCTGCCAACTTAAAATCCATGGTGTTGACACACCGCAAAGTGATTTCTCTATCTCAGCAGCAGCTGATAATGCGGCATCCTTGGGATGCAATTTCCCGATTGTGCTATATGCGGCGTAAACATGATCCAAGTTGAGGATAAGTTCAGAAAATACGGGTCGCCCCGGAAGCCATGTAATGGAAATTAAACCTTGCTGCTCACATTCTTTTCCGGCTTTATTATAGGCATCTCGAGTTTCTGCGTTTTCGTAGTCGTATTCAGGAAGGTCTTTGTTATCAACGCGAAGCATAACGCGCCGCTTAGATACACCAGGTTCTAAAAGATGCTTACTATTCTCGTACTTATCCAGCAGTCGTGTAAGAATTATTCTTCGTTCCATACAGACTCCGTTTCTTTGCTCCAAGTAAGCACGTTCATATTATACTTATCCTTGCGAACCAGCAACGTTTTGTCAGCCAAAGGGCCAATATCTGGCAGCTTATCCGGCGGGGTACAAATAATGGCCTGCAAATGCATCTTGCGTAGCAAGCGAACACTTTCGATAATACGATCACTGTCCATTTTGTTGAAAGCCTCATCAAAAACAACCAGCCGAACCGTATTGTTTGCAATGCCGGAAAGATTGTTCACCTGATATAACTGCGCAAAGGAGGCCAATACCGCAATATAAAACGGGGTCTGTGTCTCGCCGCCAGACTTGGTATTCAGCGTTTGTGACAGAAGCTGCTTATTGCCATTCTGGTCCGTAGTTTCCAAGTCGAACTTCAGGTAGGTTCTGTAATCTGTATATAGATCGATATTCTGCTGAAGTTCGCTTTGTTTTCGGGCATTTAACTGAGTGTCATCCGAAACAGTGATTCTACCAAACAGATCATCGATCAATGCGCCGTATTTTTCTTGAAACGCGAGGGCGAAAATTCCGCCTTCACCTTCTCTGTTTTCTGGCGCCATGATCATGTTGTAATAATCTGCGTAGTCAGGATTACTGCCAACACAGAATTGATATCGATCCGTTCCAAACTGAGCTTGTCTTAGCGCTTTGTTCAGGTTTTTAACCTGCTCTTGGACTTGCTCAATACTGGCACCCAGCTTAGCTAAGAAGTCGTTCTGGAATTGTTCCAAAGCACTTTCACGTGCTCTTTTTATCTTTTCCCTGTACTGCGGCAATTCACTTTCAGCCAACAAATGACGTTCAGCATCATACTCATCGTTGTCCATAACCTCAACACGGAAGGAGCAAGGCTTAAAATCGTCAGCATATTTCCTTCGAGCCTGGAACAATTTGTTTCGACTAGTATCTGCATCTTTTTGAGCTTGGGCAAATGCGCCGCCGTCTCTGAAGTTTCGCAAAATTATTTCTGGTTTTTTCAAACGGCTCAGTTCTTGGTTATAGCGAGGAATACCAACAGTATCACGGAAGGTTGCCGAAAACTCTTCACTAATTCGATCCTCTCTGGAAGTAAGAATCTGATAGATGTCTGGTAGCTTGTCATATTCCAGTTCGTAAACACGGGCTTCAAGCTTGCCTTTTTGCTCGGAGCATTGTGTTCTTTTGCCTTCCAGCTCCTTGACTTCTTTCTCGAATGCATTAATCTGTTCGTCAAGCTTAGCAACCCAAAACAGATCCAAATGGGAAATCTGGTCAACAATCTTATCAATTCTTTGCAGAATTTCCAATCCGCGCAGGTAATCTGCCTGCCTCTGTACCAGCTCATCTTGAACAAAGCGCTGTGTGAAGAGAAATTCACGATTCTTTTCTTTTTTCAGCTGATCGTGAATAGGCAACCAGCGTTGCTGTTCGACCTTGAGACCTTGAATGTCACTTTCTATACGTGCAAGGCGAAGCTCAACCGCTTTTTTGCCGATAAAGGTGTCTTCCATTCTATCTTTGGGAATTGGGCGGGCAACATAACCGGAGTATACCATGCCGTCAGCAGTAATGGCGGTTTTATGTTTCCGTAACTGCTGAACATGTGTACAGCATACAACATGCCCGAGAAGATAGTCAATATAATCCCTTGCTAGTGGGTTCGAGGTGTCCACCTTTTTTGCAAGACTATCATCCCACGCCGGCGCAAAGCCTTTTTCTCTCAGTTTCCCAATATCAACCAGGCCGAAGGATTGCTGAGGATAGTCGTGCTTGATACGGTCATAGAGAGTTAGTGCGTCCCGATAGAATTCGGGCGACACCAGAAGATAAAACTTTTGGGTGTTTAAATACCCTTCAACGGCACCACGCCAGGAATCCTGACCATCAGCGATTTCCAGGACATCTGCTAATATTTCTACGCTGACTTTTGGGGTGGATTTCTGGCTTAGATAATCCTCAATTCTCTTTTTCAGGTCAAGAAGTCCCTTAGGATAAGGTTTCACATTCCGACGAAGATTGGAAAGCACAGCTTCGGCAGAATCAATATTGCCTTCGACATCTGCCAAATGAGTTTCAACGTGATATGCTGCATCACGCAGGCATTTAGAAAACTGTGCTGTTACTTGCTGCGCAGTTTCAAAATGACTCAATGCATTACGGAAACTGTCGCTGGTACACTGACACAGAGCGCCATATGCCTCCACCACACTAGATGCAGCTTGCAACAGAGCATCAAGGCAACTATCACAAGACCAATCTACTATACTGTTGCATACTGAACACAAAGCCTGGGCCTCTTTTTTGATTTCTAATGCCGTATTATTTAGCAACGCAGCAAGCCGGTTGCGTTCCTGCTCTAAGTGCGCTTTTTCTGCTTCAAGGCGATTCTTTTCCTGAAATACATTGCTCGTTGCTCGATCTGCGATCAATTCCTCTTTGCGCTTAGTTTTCTGTGCTATTTCGTTACTAAGCCGCTGATAATCATCTGCAGCCTGAGCAATTCCCTGTTGGCAATCTTCCTTTTCCACTTCCAGCTTCAGAATCTGATTTTCAGCCTGCACTTTCTCAGCCCATAAGATCAGAAAGCTTTGTTGTTGCATTCTGTCAATCGCGCTGTTCATTTCACGAAACAGACGGTTGATTTCTGTCAATGCAGTAAGCTTTTCTTCCTGGCGCTGGGCAAGTTGCTCGTGGCGTTT
>JAZUNW010000044.1:0-2731 GCA_045604325.1 Faecousia sp.
CACCAAAAATGCTGTCATCCCGAGCGGAGTGAAACGGAGCCGAGGGATCTTGGCACCGATTTTAATACAAATGTAAACGAAATGCGTAGATTCCTCGACTCGCTAACGCTCCCTCGGAATGACATACTCGGTGGTGCCTACTAAGTTAAACGATCATTTATCTGACAAACACACGCCACAAAGGAGGTCTTGCAGTGAAAAAGAAATTACCGCCTGCGCCGGTAGTGCGGCAGGATATCCCCATCCGGGATGCCGACCCCATGCAGGGTCTGACCCCGGAAGAGGTTTTGGTGCGCAAGCAGAACGGCTGGTCAAACCGTGTCACCGCCAGCGCCAGCAAGACAGAAAAAGAGATCGTACTGGAAAACTGTCTTACCTTCTTCAATTTTGTGTTCATCATCCTTGCGGTGGTGCTGCTGATTGGCGGCTCTTCTATAAAAAACATGAGCTTTTTGGTGGTGGTGATCTGTAACACCGTCATCGGTATTTATCAGGAAGTAAGAGCCAAGCGGGCTGTGGACAAGCTGACTCTGGTCGCCGCCCAGCAGGTGCGCACGATTCGCAGCGGCGAAATAAAAAAGATCCGTTCCGATTTTCTGGTGCGGGATGACATCGTAGAATTCACCCCCGGCGATCAAGTCTGTGCCGACGGCATTTTGCGCAGCGGTGAGCTGCAGGTCAACGAGGCCCTTGTCACCGGTGAAGAGGATGCCATCCTAAAGCGAGTGGGCGACGAGCTGAAATCCGGCAGCTTTGTGGTAGCCGGCACCGGCCGGATCCAGCTGACCAAGGTGGGTAACGACTCCTTTGCCTCCCGCCTTGCTTTGGAGGCCAAGGCCGATCCCCATGCGGCAAAGTCCGAGATGATGCGCTCCCTTGACAGACTCATCAAAGTGGTGGGCTTTGCTCTGATCCCCATTGGCATTTTGCTTTTCTGGCAGGAGCTTATGGTGCTGAAGCTGCCTCTGCGCGACAGCGTGGAGGGTACTGTTTCCGCCCTTGTGGGCATGATCCCCGAGGGTCTTTACCTGCTGACCAGCATTGCAATGGCGGCATCCGCATTAAAGCTGACCAAGGACAAGGTGCTGGTGCAGGATATGAACTGCATCGAAACTCTGGCCCGGGTGGATGTGCTTTGCGTGGATAAAACCGGCACCATCACCGAAGCTACCATGGAAGTGGACAATGTTGTGCCGCTGACAGAAGATCCTCCCGAAATGCTGGAGACCGTCCTCTCCGCTTTTTATGCCGGTCAAGAGCCGGATAACGATACCGCCCGGGCAATGGGAGAGATGTTCGCGGGGGAAACCGACTGGGAGGCAATTCTGCGCATCCCCTTTACTTCCCAGACCAAGTGGAGCGCGGCAGTCTTCCGTGACCAAGGCGCTTTTGTGGTGGGCGCACCGGAGTTCATTATGGGTACTCGGTACGCTGAGCTGAAAGAGACCGTAGAAAACTGCTCTGCCGGCGGTTTCCGTGTGCTTTTGGTGGCCCGTTATGACGGTCAGCCCCAGCCCGGTGCGCTCAACACTGCACTCCTTTCTCCCCTTGCGCTGGTTCTGCTGACCAACCGCATCCGCCCCGAGGCCCCGGATACATTTGCTTATTTTGAAAGCCAGGGTGTCACCATCAAGGTTATTTCCGGCGATAACCCCGTCACCGTTTCCGAAGTGGCCCGCCGTGCAGGCATTCAAAATGCCGACCGCTGGGTGGACGCTACCGAGCTTACGTCCGAAGAGGATTTCCAGCTTGCCGCACGGCATTGCACCGTCTTCGGCCGCGTGACTCCCGATAAGAAGAAAAAACTCATCAAAACTCTGCGCGCCCAGGGTCATACCGTTGCCATGACCGGCGACGGCGTCAACGATGTTCTCGCCATGAAAGAGGCTGATTGCGGCATCGCCATGGCATCCGGCGCCCAGGCCGCCAGCCAGGTGGCTCAGCTGGTGCTCCTGAAGTCTGACTTTGCCGCCATGCCCGGTATCGTGGGTGAAGGCCGGCGGGTCATCAACAACATCCAGCGCGCCGCCACGCTGTTCTTAGTGAAAAATATCTTCTCACTGGGTCTTTCCATACTGACCATGTTCACCCAGTGGCCATACCCGATGGTTCCCCTGCACTTAAGCGTCATTTCCGCGCTGACCATCGGCGTGCCTTCGTTCTTCCTTGCCATGGAGCCCAATTACGATCGCTTTTCCGGCCATTTCCTCCGGGGCGTTCTGCGCAGGGCCTTCCCCGGCGGTTTGACCAATATCTTTGTGGTGCTGATGGCGCAGGCATTTATGGCGATTTTCAAGCTGTCGTTGGACGAAATTTCCACCGTATGCGCCTCAATTCTTAGCGTTGTGGGTATGCTGGTGCTGTACCAGACCTGTAAGCCCTTCGACAAATTCCGCAAATTTATCTGGTGGGCCATGGCCTTCGGCCTTGTGTTCTGCTTCACCATGCTGGGCGGTCTTTTCGACCTGCGCACAGGAAGCAGCGGTGCGACCCTCGTAATGGTGACACTGCTGATTATGACACCTACCGTATTCTTTGCCATCCAGCGGATTTTTGACTGGGGCGACAAAGTGTATCTGTTCATCCGCCGCAAGCTCAGCAAGCGGAAGAAGAAACAGTAAATTGCGGTTTATCGGGTAGAGGCTTCCCTAAGATGTCATTCCGAGTATAGCGTAGCGAATCTCAATCATCATGCTTGCCAGCGGCAAGCATACGATAACATTCGCGAAGC
>JAZUNW010000045.1:0-28990 GCA_045604325.1 Faecousia sp.
CATTCCGAGGGAGCGTCAGCGAGTCGAGGAATCTACGCATTTCGTTTACATTTGTATTAAAATCGGTGCCAAGATCCCTCGGCTCCGTTTCACTCCGCTCGGGATGACAGCATTTTTGGTGGTGCGCTAAACGATCATTTAGTAACATGAAGCGGAAATAAAAAAGAGGAAGGCCGAAGCCTTCCTCTTTGAGATTTGCTTGTTACTTACTTAACGGGAGTAACAGTGACGTTAGCGGTGGACTCGGGGTACTCGACCAGAGCGTCGGAAATGGTGACCTTGCCGTCAACGATGTCTTTGTACAGAGCTTCGTAGTCTTCAACAGACCAGTTCTCCAGGCTCCAGGTAGCGACGGGCAGACCGACAGCGTTGTCAGCAGCGCCCAGAGAGGTGGACTTGCCGCCGATCTCGGAGAACTTGCCGTCGTAGTGCTTGGCGATGGCCCAAACAGTAGCATCAGCCAGACCCTTCATAGCGGAGGTGATAACGGTGCCTTCGCCGTCGAAGGACTGGTCAACGTCAACACCAACGACCTTGCCGTCTTCTGCGCCAGCGGCAGCAACGACAGAGGAGAACATGGAACCGCCGCAGCAGAAGATGACCTCAGTGCCATTCTGATACCAGCCGGTAGCCATGGTCTGCAGCTCGGGAGAGCCGGTGAAGGAAGCACCGTAGTTCCAGGAGTAGTTCAGATCGACCTTAACGCCCTTCTTAGCAGCGGCAGCCTCAGCACCCTGTGCAAAGCCGTAGCCGAAACGCTGGCAAGCGGGGTTGGTGCCGCCGCCACCGCCGGTGAAGCCCAGCTTGGTGTAGCCTTCCATAACAGCGGCGTAGCCAGCCAGATAGCCGGACTGCTGCTCCATGAAAGCGATACCGGCAACGTTGTCGAAGCCGATGGGATAGCCGTCGATGAAGACGAAGTTAACATTGGGATAAGCTTCAGCAGCAGCCTTCAGAGCAGCTTCCTGCATGAAACCTGCAGCAACGACAACCTCAGCGCCGTTGTCGCAAGCCAGCTTCATGGCAGCAATACGGTCATCGTCGGTAGCGTTGTTGCCGTTAGCGGGCTGATAGTACTTGTAGGACTTTTCGTTGTTGGCAGCGTACAGCTTCACGCCGTCATAGGTGCCTTGGTTGAAGGACTTGTCCTTCAGCTGGCCCACGTCGGTGATGAAAGCGACCTGATACTTGCCGTCAGTAGAGGTCATCTCGTCGGGGATCTTGTCGGGATCGGTGATGGTGGTGTCGCCGCCCTCGGTGCCCTGAGGCTCGGTGGGGTTGGCAGCAGGCTGACAACCGGCGAACACAGTAGCGACCATGACAACAGCCAGCAGCAGTGCCAAAATCTTCTTCATGTTTCTTTCCTCCAAAAATGTTATTTGGTAATGCGGTATTTAATACCGCAGTTATTGTCGCATACATTGATGAAAAAATCAATATGTTTCGATTAAATTTATGTAAGATGTTATATATAGCAACCGAAAAATCGGCAAAATCACGAAAAAACCGGAGACCTTTGGGCCTCCGGTGGGATCAAGCCATATGCTCTTTTGCGCTGAAGCTATGAGGCAGCAGCTGGGAAAGGGTAAGGGTTTGGTATTTTCCCTCTGCGCCTACCATATAGATGATAAAATCGTCGTCGCAGAATTCCCGCATCACCTGCCGGCAGACACCGCAAGGAGGGAAGGTGCCGGTGAGGATACCGTCCTTACCCCCGCAGACGGCGATGGCGGTGAAATCCCGGTGGCCGTCGTATACAGCCTTGAAAAAGGCGGTGCGTTCGGCACAGTTGGTGGGGGAGTAGGCGGCGTTCTCGATGTTACAGCCTTGGTACACTGTGCCGTCGGCACAGAGCAGGGCAGCGCCGACCTTGTAGCCGGAGTAGGGCACATAGGCACGGTGCATGGCTTCGATGGCCAATTCACACAGTTTTTCGGGAGTCATCTTATTACCTCCTTGGCAAAGCTTTCGCCGGGTGTGTCAAGGGAGATGCCCAGCATTTCGACTGCGGTGGCGGCAATGTCAGCAAAGCTGCTCCGGGTGCCCAGATTCACGGGATTAACACTCTTGCCCAGCACCAAAAGGGGCACATATTCCCGGGTGTGGTCGGTGGTGGCAAGGTATGCCGGGTCACAGCCGTGGTCGGCGGTGAGCATAACGATGTCTTCGTCCCCAAGCTTTTCAAGCAGGTTGGGCAGCCATGCGTCAAATTCGGAAAGGGCTTTGGCGTAGCCGTCGATATCCCGGCGATGACCGAAATTCATGTCGAAATCCACCAAATTCACAAAGCAAAGGCCGGTAAAGTCCTGCTCGGCATAATGCAGGGTATGGGCCATGCCGTCGGCATTACTCTTGTTGTACACATGCTCGGTAGTGCCGCGGCCGGCAAAAATGTCATAGATCTTGCCCACGCCGATGGAAGTGAGGCCGGCCTTCTGTACGGCGTCCAGCAGGGTATCTTTCGGCGGCTCCAGAGAGAAGTCGTGGCGGTTGGCGGTGCGCTTGAAGCTGCCGGGCGTGCCTACAAAGGGGCGGGCAATAACACGGCCTACGCCATGCTTGCCCTGCAGAAGTCTGCGGGCAATGCGGCAGTATTCGTAAAGCTGCTCCGGGGGTACAATGTCTTCGTGAGCAGCGATCTGGAACACAGAGTCAGCAGAAGTATAGACGATCAAGTCGCCGGTTTTCATGTGCTCTTCGCCGTACTTTTCGATGACCGCAGTGCCGGACCAGGGGGCATTAGCCAAAACGCCGCGGCCGGTGGCCTCGCGGAAGGGTGCAAGGACCTCTTCGGGGAAACCGTCCGGGTAGGTGGGCAGGGGATCGGGGGAAACAAGACCTGCGATCTCCCAGTGGCCGATGGTGGTGTCCTTGCCCATGGAGCGCTCGGTAAGGCGGGCATAAGCACCGGCGGGGGCGGCTGCTTTGGGCAGGCAAGTGACACCGTCGATATTGCCCAAGCCTGCGGCGATCAGATTGGGGATCTGCAAATGGGAAGATGTGGCGCAGGCGGCAAGGGTATTGACACCGGTGTCACCAAAGCTTTCGGAGTCGGGCATAGCGCCGATGCCGAAAGAGTCTAAGACGATCAAAAAGATGCGTTTCATAGGCGTTACCTCAATGGGGGTTACTTATTCTCCATAGCCACGGCTACATCCAGAGCAACCTTCATCATCTGGGTGAAGGAGTTCTGGCGCTCTTCGGAAGTGGTTTCCACGCCCTTGAGGACATGGTCGGAAATGGTGCAGATGCACAGACCCCGCTTGCCGTAGCGGGCGGCGTTCATATAAAGGGCAGCGGCTTCCATCTCAAGAGCCATGACGCCCATCTTCTTCAGACCGTAAACGCTGTCCAAGCCTTCAGGAACACCGACATGGTCGCCGTAGAACACGTCGGAAGAGTTGACATTGCCCACATGGTAGGTAGCGCCGTGGGCCTCGCAGGCCTTTACGGCTTCGCTCAGCAGCTCGTAAGAAGCGATGGGTGCAAAGGTGCCGGGCAGATGGAACTGGGCGGCATAGTTAGAGTCGGTGCAGGCGCCCTGCGCCAGCACGATGTCGTAGAGGTTGATGTGATCCTGAATGGAGCCGGCAGAGCCGACGCGGATGATGTTTTCCACATTATAGCCGTTAAACAGCTCGTGGGAGTAGATGCCGATGGCGGGCATGCCCATGCCGGATGCCATGACGGAGACCTTGACACCCTTATAGTAGCCGGTATAGCCGTGGACACCGCGGACATTGTTCACAAGGACGGGGTTTTCCAGGAAATTCTCGGCGATGAACTTAGAGCGCAGGGGGTCGCCGGGCATCAAAACGGTCTTGCCGAAGTCGCCGGGCTTGGCGGCAATATGGGGAGTGGGAGTAGAGAGCATAATGATTCCTCCTTAATAAGTTCCGTCGTTGGCAAGACCCTTGGCGATCTTGACGATGCGGGAAGTGCCCAGGCGCACTGCGCCCAGCTCGATGAACTTTTCAGCGTCTTCCAGAGAAGAGATGCCACCTGCAGCCTTGATCTTCACGTGGGGGGCAACATGCTTTGCAAACAGTGCCACATCGGCGAAAGTAGCGCCGGCAGTGCTAAAGCCGGTGGAAGTCTTGATATAGTCAGCGCCGGAGTCGGACACGCACTTGCAAAGAGCGATTTTTTCTTCATCAGTCAGCAGGCAGGTCTCGATGATGACCTTTAAGAGCTTGCCCTTGCAGGCTTTCTTGATAGCGGCGATCTCAGAAGTGATGGCGTCCCATTTGCCTTCTTTTGCCCAGCCGATATTGATGACCATATCCACCTCGTCAGCGCCATTATCTACGGCGTCGCTTGCCATGAAGCACTTACTTGCGGTGGTGGCGTAGCCGTTGGGGAAGCCGATTACGGTGCAGATGGCCAATTTTTCACCCACATACTCCTTTGCCTGCTTGACGAAAGAGGCAGGGATGCAGACGGATGCGCAGGCATACTTCATGCCATCGTCACAGATGGCTTTGATCTCAGCCCATGTGGCGGTCTGGGCAAGCAAAGTGTGGTCGCACTTTGCTAAAATGTCTTTCAGTTCCATAGTATGATTCTCCTTTTGGATAGTATGTAGTCTTAAGATTGGCCGTGGAGCTTGATGCGGCGCTTGTCCCGGATGCCTAAAACATAGCACTTATGGCACATGGCGATGTAGCTGTCGTTGCCGCCCAGTACCACCTGAGCGCCTTCGGTGATGATGTAACCGTCACTATCGATACGGGCGTTGACGGTGGCTTTTGCGCCGCAGTCGCAGATGGTCTTGATCTCCTGAATGGTGTCGGCGATCTCCATCAGCCGCAGGCTGCCGGGGAAGAGCTTGGTCTGGAAGTCGGTACGCAGGCCAAAGCACATAACGGGAATGTTATGGTTGTTGACGATGGCACGGAGCTCGTCGATCTGCTTGGCGGTAAGGAATTGGCATTCATCTACGATGATGACATCGCAGTTTCCTTTGCGGGAGGCCGTGAATGTGGCATAAATATCCGTATCGGGAGCGATGACCTCCACAGGGGACTGAAGTCCGATACGGCTGCGCAGGATCGATACACCGTCCCGGGTGTCAGCGCTGGGCTTGATGAGCCATACCTTCAGGTCGTTTTCTTCGTAGTTATACTTGGTGATGAGAGCCTGGGCAGTTTTACTGGAACCCATTGCACCGTATTTAAAATAGAGCTTTGCCATTTCTATCTACCTGCCTTTCGTAATTTTATTGTACCAAAGGGAATAAGGATATGCAAGAGAAATTCTATTTCCCTGACAAAGATATAGACAAAAAAGAAGCCCGGATAAACCGGGCTTCTTTTAGCTGTCAAGCAGCTGTTGTTTATTGAATTGCAGGGTATAAAGCTGGTAGTAGCGGCCTTTCTGATGGAGCAGTTCCTGATGGTTGCCCTGCTCTACGATCTGTCCGTGGCTCAGCAGGATGATGTTATCGGAGTGCTGAATGGTAGAAAGCCGGTGAGCAACGATCAGCATAGTGCCGATGTTTTTCATTTTTTCCAGAGAGTCTTGGATCAGAAGCTCCGTTTCCGTATCGATGTTGGCGGTGGCTTCGTCCAGGATCATGACACTGGGCTTGTGGATGATGGTACGGGCAAAGCTTAAAAGCTGCCGCTGACCGGCGGAGAAGTTATTGCCCCGCTCCCGTACGGGCTCGTCCAGCCCTTTTTCCAGTTTGCTGATGAAAGAGTCTGCGTTGACATAGCGGGCAGCTTGCATGACGGCTTCGTCATCGATTCCCTCTTCGCGCAAAAGAATGTTGCTGCGGATGGTGCCGGAGAAGAGGAAGACATCCTGCAGCATCTGGCCGAAGTGGCGGCGCAGGGAAGAAATTTTGATTCGCTTGATGTCAATGCCGTCGATGAGGATTTGGCCCTTTTGAATGTCATAATTGCGGCAGATGAGGGACAAAATGGTGGTCTTGCCGGAGCCGGTGGAGCCGACGAAGGCAACAGTCTGTTTGGGCTCTACATGGAAGGACACGCCCTTTAAGACCCATTCGTCGGGCTTATAGGCAAACCAAACATCCTTGAATTCGATCTCGCCCTTAATCTCATCTAACTCAATGGCATCCTCTTCGTCTACCACTTCCGGAACCATGTCCAAAATGGTGAAGATCTTTTCAGAAGAAGCGAAGGACCGCTGGAGCATATCAAACTGCTCCGCCAAGGTCTGGATGGGGTTGAAGAACCGGGAGATATACAGGTAGAAAGCAACGACTGTGCTGCTGTCGATGACTTGACCTAAGAATGTGGTGTCCTGAATATAGCCCTTGGAGCCAATGTAGAAGAGGAACATCTGAGAGGACACGAACAGCATATAAACCATAGGTCTGAAAATGCCAAAGACAAACATCCGGTTATACTTGGCCTTTTTCAGCTTATCGCTGCGCTGGATGAAGTCCTGCATCTTCTGCGCTTCCTGGTTGAAGATCTGGGTGATCTTGATACCGGAAAGGTTCTCGGAAAGGTAGGTGTTGATGTTCGTGGTTGCGTTGCTGACCTGCCGGTGGACACGGCGGGAGAACTTACGGAAAATAACCGTAAAGAGCACCACGAAGGGCACAAAGCACAGAACCATCAGCGTCAATGCGTAGTTTAATAGCAGCATGGCACCCAGCACACCGATGACCACCATGGCATTTTTCGCCAGGGTAACGATGATGTTGGTGAACATATAACTGATGGCGTTGGGGTCATTGGTGACACGGGTCACCAGCTTGCCGACAGGGATGTTATTGAGCTGTTCGTGGCTGAGCTTTTCAATGTGGGTGAACACATCCAACCGGATCTGGGAAAGGATCTTCTGGCCGGTCTTTTGCAGGATCATGGCTTGCAGGTAGGTACAGATCAGGGACACGACCAAGATCGCGGCGTAGAGGCCCACCATGTTGAATAGGTAGCTTAGCTCAAAATCCTGCCGGATGGCATCCTGAATGTCGCTGATTAGCAGGGGGGATACCAGCTCGAAGACGATGGAGAAGAGCATGATGAAAAACACCAGCACAAAGCGCTTCCAGTAGGGTTTGGCGTAACGGAGCAAACGGCCGATGATCTCACCGTCTGCCATGTGGCGGTCAGTATCGTCGTCATCTTTTACTTTCTTCAGCGCCAAAGATGCCAGTGCAAATACCAGCGCAAAGGCACCGATGATGGCGCCGACGATCACAAGAGGCAGATATTCACGCATTGTGCTCGCCTCCTTCCTCTTCCAGCTTTTGCAGGTCTACCATTTTGCGGTAGGCGGCATTGCCGGCGTAAAGCTCCTCATGAGTGCCGACAGCGGCAAGGCAGCCGTCGTCGATAAAGAGGATCTTATCCATCTTCTCGATGGTGGAGATCCGGTGAGCGATGAGGATGGTGGTCTTGCCTGCGCGGGTAGTGTGCAGGTTTTCTAAGATGGTGGTTTCTGTCTTGGTGTCAACGGCGCTGACACTGTCGTCAAGAATGAGGATGGGGGCATCCTTCATGAGGGCACGGGCAATGGAAATGCGTTGCTTTTGGCCGCCGGAGACGGTAACGCCCCGCTCGCCCAGTACAGTACCGTAGCCCTGCTGGAACTCTTTGATGTTGCTGTGGATATCTGCAAGACGGGCGGCATGGGTGACAGCATCGATATCCTGTCCGTTCACACCGAAGGAAATGTTGTTTTCGATGGTGTCGGAGAACAAGAAGTTATCCTGAGGCACATAGGCGCAGCCGGCACGAAGATCCCGAATAGCGACTTCGTTGACATCGTTGCCGTCGATAAACAAGGTGCCGTCGGGCACGTTGTAAGTTCTGAGGATCAGATCCACAAGGGTGGTCTTACCGGAGCCGGTTTTGCCTACAAGGCCCACATTTTCACCGGCTGTGATGGTAAAGGAGATGTTTTTGAGGGCATCGAATTCACCGTCTGGGTAACGGAAAGTAAGGTTCCGGAACTCGATGTTGCCACGGATCTCGGGCAGGGGGCGGACATCAGAGCGGTCTTTAACTGTGATTTTTGCATCCAGAAGCTCACTGATGCGGTCCAAAGAGGCTTTGCCCCGGGAGGTCATGTCGATGAGCTCGGAGACAGCCATAATGGGCCAGATAACGGCATTGAAATAGCCGATGAACTCCAGCAGCTGACCGGCATTGAACTTGCCTTGGTACACTAAGTAGCCGCCGTAGCCCAAAATGATGCAGATAACGCTTTCTACGAACAAGGTTACCAGAACACGGAACAGGACGGATGCCTTGGTGTGGGCCATGTTTGCTTGCTCATTTTCAATGTTCAGGTCCTTGAACGCCCAAAGCTCCTTGGATTCCTTGACAAAGGCTTTGATGACGGCGATGCCGGAAAAGCTTTCCTGAGAGAAGTCGGAAAGGCGGGAGAAAGCCTCCTGGCGGATGTCCCATTTTTTCATCAGCTGCTTGCCCACCAATGTGGCGGATGCCAGCAAAAATGCCATGGGAATCATAGAAAGGAGGGTGAGCAGATGGTCCATCTGCCACATGTTCCAAATGGCCAAAGCGCCCAGCAGCAAGGCATCGAAGAACATCATGACGCCCCAGCCGAAACACTCCTGCACGGTATCCAGATCGTTGGTAAAGAGGCTCATCAGGTCGCCCACTTTGTTGATCTGATAGTATTCCCGGCTCAAATCCTTGGCGTGGTCGAACATCCGGTTACGCAGGTCTGCCTCTAAACGGACGGCAGAGCCAAAGAAACAGATGCGCCACAGAAAACGGCCGCAGACCATGGCGATGATGACATAGACCATGGGCATACAGATTTCGCTGAGCAGAAAATCCATATTAAAGGCCACATTGACACCGTCTACCTCTACGATCCCGGTGTTCATGCCGTTGATGACCATGCGGTACAGCTTGGGAATGATAAGCTGCAGATAGTCAACCATCACCAGCGTGGCAAGGCCCAGCAGCAGCCAGAGCAGATATTTCAGATAATACCGGTTTATATGCTTGCCGAATATCATATGCTTGTCCTTTCTGTGTAATAAAAGTCATTACGGAAAATTATAGCATATTCTTTGGGGTTTGGCAATAGCTGGATATTATTTGGGGATGGTGATGGTCAGCACGATCTGGCTGTCGGTCTCCTTGCGTTCGGATACCGCCGGGATACCGGAAAGCTGTATGCGCTGCAGGGATTGATGCAGATTGTTGAGGAATGTCCCCACATTGACTTTTATGCCATTTCCGTTCTTTCCGGCAAGCAGATCTTCAATGTATTTTTCCGTTCGGGCGACACTCATGCCAAGGCGGGAAATAACAGCGATGGCTGCCATCTTTTCCGGCTCGGTGGGTATTTTCAGCAGAGCGCGGGCATGGCGCTCCGTAAGTCCTGCCTGTCGCAGGGCGTTCAGCACTTTTTCGGAGTGGCGCAGGATGCGCAGCTTGTTGGCGATGGCACTTTGGCTTTTGCCCAATATCCGGGCAACCTGCTCCTGGCTCATGGACCAGATATCCATAAGACGGGCGATGCCAGCGGCTTCTTCAATGAAATCTAAGTTTTGCCGCTGCAGATTTTCGATCATGGCGGCCATGCCGGATTCTTTGTCGTCCATGGTCATGACGATGCAGGGAATTTCTGTGAGCCCTGCCATTTGGGCCGCTCGCAGACGGCGCTCACCGGCAATCAGCTCGTAGCCGCTGCCGGTACGGCGCACAGAAAGGGGCTGCAAGATTCCGTGACAGCTGATAGAGTCAGCCAGTTCTGCAAGGGATTCTTCCCGGAAGATCTTTCGGGGCTGGGCGGGATTGGGGCGAATGGCCTTGGCAGGCACAAAGACCACCCGGCCGGTCTCCATGTATGTACGCAGCTTTTGACATTGCATGTTTTATTCCTCCTTTGTAAAGTGTGGGTCCATTGTACTTTCCGGGAAATGGGAAAATCCACGAAAGAGAAGGGCGCAAAAAGAAAACCGCACGACGGCTTTCGTACGGCAAAAGCAAAACCGAGTTGACTTTTGTCAACTCGGTTTTGTTACAATTCAAATATTTTGACCACTTCTGTTGGACCTTCCAAATAAAGGGCAGAAACAATGCCGTTTTTGCCTTCCACTGTAACGGTCAGATCGCCGCCTTTATTTTCTACGGTCAATTTCCCGCCGGGTAATTTTTCCCGTGCCCAAAGGGTTACAGCGGTGCTGGCAGAGCCGGTTCCGCAGGCCAGGGTGTAGTCCTCCACGCCCCGCTCAAAGGTGAGGATACGGACCGTGGTCTCATTCAGCCATGTGTAAAGGTTGGCGTTGGCGCCCTTGGGGAAGGCAGGATCAAAGCGCAGCGCCTTTGCCATAGGCTTTAATTCCTCAGCCTGCTCCCAGCTAAGGCCGGGGATTTCCTTGACGGCATGGGGCACGCCGGGGGTGCCCAGTTCCACATAGGCACAGCCCGGTTTGCGGTGCAGATCCATAATGCCTGGGTTATTCAGCTTGACCCGGTACTGGTTTTCCGAAATGCGCCAGCCATAGACGATGCCGGCATCGGTCTCCACGGTCATAACTTCACCGGCAATGCCGTTTTCATAGGCAAAACGGCAGATACAGCGGCTGCCGTTGCCGCACATTTCGCCGCGGGAACCGTCGGAATTATAAAAATGGAGCTTGAAATCCGCAACTTCGGAGTGGTCTACGGCCATGAAGCCGTCAGCACCGGTGAGTTTACATAACTCTACGGACAGCTGGGAGAAATCCAGCTGCTTGCCGCGAGCATCTATGACCATGAAGTCGTTGCCCGCACCGTTCATATACCATACTTTCATAGGATGCTCCTGCAAATGATCGTTTACCTTTCGATGCGTCTTGGCTCTCCCAAAGGGAGAGGCAAGTAGGTGCGCTAAACGATTATTTATCTTTCCAGAATGTTTTCCATGTTATAAAGACCTGCGGGTTTGCCCTCCATAAATCGGGCGGCATCCACAGCACCGTCGGCCAGCATGGCGCGGGTGATGGCATCGTGGCGCAGGGTCAGGCTTTGAGTGGGGGTGCAGATATGGACTTCGTGAACACCTACCACATTGCCCATACGCAAGGAAGAAATGCCGATCTCTTCTGCGGTGCGCTTGCCCTCACCGGCTCTGCCTGGGTGGGCAGTGGCCTCGGGACGGACTTCCTTAATGGCGTTAAACAGCATAAGCGCGGTGCCGCTGGGGGCATCGACTTTGCGGATGTGGTGGGTCTCTACGATCTCGATGTCTGCGTCGGGGAAGAAGGAGGCGGCCTGCTTGGCAAGGCGGCAAAGCACTGCGATACCGAGACTCATATTGCCGGAATAGAAGACGGGAATCCGCTTTGCGGCATCAAAGATCAGCGCTTTTTCTTCCTCCGTATGGCCGGTGGTGCCGATGACAGCGGCGCAGCCGTTACTTTCTGCGTAGCGCAGAACATCGGCAATGGCGCTGTGGTGGGAAAAGTCGATGAGCATATTGCCACCAACATTACCCAGCTCAGAGAAGGTCTTGGGCACGCCGTTTTCACCGTCGATGCTGACGCGGCCAACTACAGCGTCGCCTAAAATGCCGTCGATCAGCTTGCCCATGGCGCCGTTGGCGCCGCACAAAATGGCTCTCATACGTTAATACCTAACTTTCTCATCTCTTCGTAAAGCTTTGCCCGGGTGGCATCCTCCATGGGTGTCAGGGGTAGGCGCAGATTCTCTTCGCCAAAGCCCATAGCAGAGACTGCTGCCTTGGCAGGGATGGGGTTGACCTCGCTGAACAGACAGTCAATGAGAGGCAGCAGCCTGCACTGCGCAGCAGCGGCGGTTTTGAAATCGCCGGCAAGGGCCGCATCGGTCATGGCAACGGACTCCTTGGGAGCCACATTGCTCAGCACGCTGATGGTGCCTGCACCGCCCATGGAAATCATGGGAACAGTCAGGGCATCTTCGCCGGAATAGACATCGATCTTGTCGCCGCAAAGGTGCATGATCTCCACCATCTGCGCCATATTGCCGGTAGCTTCTTTGATAGCAACGATGTTGGGGTGCTCAGCAAGCTTTGCTACGGTTTTGGGCAGCAGGTTGCAGCCGGTACGGCCGGGTACATTGTAAAGGATCATGGGAACGGTGGAAACATCGGCGACAGCGGTGAAGTGGGCGATGAGGCCGTTCTGGGTGGCCTTGTTATAGTAAGGTGTTACTACCAGAATGGCATCGGCACCGGCTGCACAGGCGGCCTTGGTGTTACTCAGCACGTGCTCGGTATTGTTGGTGCCGGTACCGGCGATGACAGGTACGCGCCCTGCAACCTTTTCTACGGTGTAACGGATGACCTTCTCCTGATCTTCCGGCTCAATGGTGGCATTTTCGCCGGTGGTGCCCATAACGACGATGGCGTTGATACCGCTTTCGATCTGGAATTCAATAAAGCGGCCCAAGGCTTCATAGTCGATGCCGTCTTTGGTCATGGGGGTGACGATGGCGGTGGCCATGCCCTTAAAGATGGTGTTTTTCATAGTATTTCTCTCCTTATCACACTTTGAATCGGTTGAAATAGTCGTACAAGGGGGTGAGCTTATCAAAGAAATCGCTGACACGGTCTGCTAATTCCGGGCCGAAAGTTGCTTCGCTGAAGTCTTCGTGGCGGGTGCAGTCCAATTTTTCTTTCCAGAGGTAAAACCGTTCTAAGTCGGGGTTTTCACATTTTTGTGGGTGCTTATATTCTCCGGCTGTGATGGATTGTCCGGTGGCGGATTCCACTTTGCGGATCATATCCAAGAATTCTTTGGGGTTTGCGGTGATGGCGCTGCGGAAATCGCGCATCATGGCGGGGCGCGGTTTCCAAATGAAGAAGCCGTAGTCCACGCCTTCGGGGTTGATCTCAAAAAAGAGGCAGGGGTTTTCTGCCCACCACTGGACATCCTGCCGAATGCAGATCCAAAGGCTTTCCTTATAGGGCAGGGGGTGGTGCATACGGGCATCCCGATAGATGCGGCTGACCTTCAAAAGCTCGCCGGGCTTGTCCAAGAACGGCTCAAAAAGCGCCGCGCCCAGGGCCTTGGTGGGGTGGTAGAGATAGTCGATGTAATTTTGCTTGTTTGCCAAAAACCATTCCCGGTTATTATTCAAGCGAATGCCCCAGAGAAAATCCACGGTTTCGGGGGAGTAGCCTGCGAACATCACATCCGCTCCTTCCTATTACGGCTAATTCTATCATAGCTGTTTTTTTCGGGATTTGCAACAATAATATAAGCGCTGCGGCATATTTTTAAGAACATCTTTAGGAGTTCGACTTGATTTTGCCCCCATTTTTCCCTATAATGGAAACACGATTTTGTAAACTACGGAGGATAAAGCTATGCAAACAACGGAAAACCGCGTCACACAGTGCGCCCAGCAGGTGATCGCTCAGGTGCGGCGCGTGGTAGTAGGTAAAGACCAGCAGCTGCTTTGGGTGCTGGCTACCGTCCTTGCAAAGGGCCATATTTTGCTGGAGGATATTCCCGGCGTTGGCAAGACCACCATGGCGGTGGCGTTCTCCAAGGTTTTGGATTTGAGCTATAACCGGGTGCAGTTCACACCGGACGTACTGCCCTCGGATGTGACAGGTTACAGCGTGCCCAATCCGGCCACCGGCGAAATGCAATACCGTCCCGGTGCAATCTTAAGCAATCTGTTTTTGGCAGATGAGCTGAACCGTGCCACGTCCCGGACCCAGTCTGCCTTGCTGGAGGCTATGGAAGAGGGGCAGGTGACGGTGGACGGCGTTGCCCACAAGCTGCCCCAGCCCTTTGTGGTCATCGCTACCCAGAACCCCACCGGCGCTGCCGGTACGCAGCTGCTGCCGGACAGCCAGATGGACCGGTTTACCATCCGCATGAGCCTGGGCTATCCCAGCCCCAAGGATGAACAGAACATGGTGCTGGGCCGGCAGGGAAAAGACCCCATGCAGGAATTAAAGCCGCTGCTGACCAAAGAGGCACTTGTTGCTATGCAGGAAGAGGTGGCCCGGACATTTATCAGCGATGTGGTAGTGGAGTATGTTGTAAAGCTCATCGATGCCACCCGTAAGCATGAGCATATCCTGCGGGGCGCAAGTCCCCGTGCCACTTTGAGCGTGGTGGCGGTGTCCAAGGCCATTGCCCAGCTCCGGGGGCGGGATTATGTGACACCCAAGGATGTGCAGGAGGTGTTCCTGCGGACGGTATCTCACCGGTTGCTTTTGAAGCCTCAGGCGGAAAGCAGCGGTATCACAGTCCGTCAGGTGCTGAAATCCATCGTGGAGCAGGTTGGTGCTCCGCTGGCCCGCTGAAAAGATGATTAGGCGTTGGTGCTTTTTCCTGGCGCTGGTGCTGGGATGCTTGATACTGAATATCGCCTATCAGGGCTGGCTTGCGTGGGTGTTGATGATGGCGCTGGTATGGCTGCCGGTGCTGTCGCTGCTTTTAAGTCTGCCGGCGATGCTTGCTGCTCGCATGAAAGCGGATGTGGGCGGCTGGATGCCTATGGGCACCCAGGTGGCTTTACGGGTAAAAGCGAGCTGCCTGTTTCCCATGCCCAGTTATCGCTGCCGCATTCGGGTGAAAAGGGCCATCACCGGCGAAAGCTGGCTATTAGCGCCGGGAGATGCGCTGCCTACCGACCATTGCGGAGCGCTTGTTTGCAAGGCGGAAAAGTGCTGGGTGTATGACTATCTGGGACTTTTTCGGTTGAAGGTACGAAAGACCGGTGAAAGTGCTGTAACTGTGCGGCCTGTGCCGGTGAAAATGGGAGTCCCCACAGACCTGCAGCGGCATATGGCGAAGTCCTGGCGGCCCAAGCCCGGCGGTGGGTTTGCGGAAAATCATGAGCTGCGGCTCTACCGGCCCGGTGACAAGCTCAATCAGCTTCACTGGAAGCTGACCGCCAAGACCGGCAAGCTGATAGTGCGGGAGGCAATGGAGCCTTTGCGCAGCCGCTTGCTGCTGACTATGGATCTAAAGGGTACATCTGAGGAACTGGACAGAAAGCTTGGCAGGCTGCAGTGGCTGGGGGATTATCTTTTGAATGCCCAGCAGCAATTCGAAGTGGCGGTGCTCACCGGTGAGGGACTACAGCGCTACATGGTTGCCACCCAGCAGGAGCATTTGAGTGCCTTAGACGGCATTTTGCGGGCTGCTCCCACAGAAGAAGACGGTGTTTCCTGCTATGCGGAAGGCTCTGACTGGTGCATCCAAATCGGAGGTGGGACAGATGAAGAATAAACATTTACTGTCCTGTCTCATTGCTGTGACGCTCGCTTTCGGCATCGCCATTGCAGGTAGCGGCTGTCTTGTGACGGCCTTTGAGCTTGTAAACGCAGATATGTTCACCGTGCTGTCGGTGTGCGCCCTTAGCGCGGTAATCTGCTCGGTTTGTTTTTCCTTTAAGCGGGGCTGGTGGATACCTGCTTTGCTGGCGGCGCTGCTGATCGGCTATCTGATCCGGGAGGGCTCTGCGGTGTTGGAGCTGGAATCCCTTCTGCGCAAAATCACGGAATACTATAATATGGCCTATGGTTGGGGCACTGTCAGCTGGTCCGGAGCGGAGCTTGGTCATATTCCGGTGACCGGCGGTCTTGCGCTGATGGCGGCGGTGACCGCTGCGGTGGTTGCATGGGTGATCTGCCGGAAAAGAAGTGCGTTTTTTGCCATTGCGGTAGGTTTTCTGCCGCTGGCGGCATGCTTTGTGGTGACAGACACCATCCCCGGAGAGGGGTGGGTGTTCCTGCTGCTTAGCTGTTTTGCCATGATCGTACTGACCCAATCGGTACGAAAGCGGGATCCCCAAGGAGCGGTGCGTTTAACGGCGCTGCTTTTGGTGCCTGTGTTGCTGGCATCGGGCTTGCTCTTTTGGCTCAATCCCCAAAAAGACTATGCCACGCGGATGAAAGAGACCCAGCAGACTCTGCTGAGCTGGTTCAGCGATTTGCCGTTTGTGGTGACCACACCGGATGGAGAGCTGACTGTTTCCGTGGATGGATTACAGAGCGCACAAGTGGATTTGGCTGCTGTAGGGCCAAAATTTCAGCTTCGTTACGCGGTGATGGATGTTACGGCAGAAAACGGCGGCGTTATCTATCTCAGAGGGCAATCCTTTGATACCTATGACGGCATGAGCTGGAGCGCATCGGAATTTGCCAGCGGAGAAGATCCCCATTTCCCCGGTCAACCCATGAAAGAAAACGGCTATATCAACATTTCGGTGCGCAACGCCCAGGGGCGGATGTATGTGCCCTATTATATTTCGCAAGAGTACGTTTTTACGGACGGCTATATCAAAAATGAGGGAAGGCAGAGGGATTACAGCTTCATTCGCATGGAGCCGGAAGAAGGGAATCGGCTTCTCCTTTCTCAGCTGCAGAACAGCAACATATCCATTCTTCAGCAATGCTTGGAGCTTCCGGAGCAGACCCGGCTGGATGCCGTCTTTATGCTCAATAGGGCAGGGATCGCTGCGACGCTGGACAGCGGTGTGAGTTTCAGCTCAGCGGATATTGCGCAGAAAATCAGCAGCCTCGTTTCCCAGTCTGCCCGATATGATCTGGATACGGCCCATATGCCCGCGGGAGAAACGGATTTTGCCATATGGTTTTTAGAAGAAAGCGACACCGGCTACTGCGTCCATTTTGCCAGCGCCGCTACTGTGCTGCTGCGGGCGGCAGGAATTCCTGCCCGGTATGTGACCGGTTACATGTTTGAGGCCCAGTCTGGAAGACGGGTGACGGTGCGCTCCAATGCGGCCCATGCTTGGGTGGAGTATTTCGATTCCGCCTATGGCTGGCGGGTGCTGGATGCCACTCCACCGGAGTGGTTGGAAGAGATAGAAGAGACGGAGCCCGAAACGGCGCCTGTGGTTACGAACCCCACAACCGAGCCTACCACAGAACCGGCTACGGAAGATACGACCGAGGATACGGAGCCCACCGTTCCGGATGCTACGGAAGGTGACACTACTCCCATCGGCGGTGACAAAAAGATCGATTTTGGTCCGCTTTGGGCAGTCCTCAAGTATTTGCTGTGGGTCGGTGGCGTGATCGCGGTCATTTTCGGGCAATACCGGCTGCGGATCAGCTTGCGCAGGCGGAAAATGCGGACAGGGCATCCCAACAAAAGGGCGCTGGAGCGCTGGCGGCATGTGATGCTTCTGGCGCGGCTGAACAAGGCGGAGTTGCCGGAAGAATTGGAAGCCTTGGCGGAAAAGGCCAAGTTCAGTCAGCATACGCTGACAGCCCAGGAACTTAGGGCCTTTGATGTATGGCTGCAGCAGGCAAAGCTTGCGATGGCGGCAAAGCCGTGGCCTTTACGATTTGTTATCAAGCTGATTTGGGCAATCGAATAAGAAAAGGCCGGGATGCAAATGCATCTCGGCCTTAAAAAACAAACAGGGCAGCTTTTGCTGCCCTGTTGTTATTATTTGCAATTAGCCGTTGGCGCGCATCTGAGCGAAGCACTCGCTGCAGTACACGGGACGGTCGGACTTGGGCTCAAAGGGAACCTTGGCCTCGCCGCCGCAACGGGCGCAGGTAGCGGTGAAGAACTCACGGGGACCGCGGGTAGCGTTCTTGCGGGCATCACGGCAGGCCTTGCAGCGCTGGGGCTCATTCTGGAAGCCGCGCTCTGCGTAGAACTCCTGCTCGCCGGCGGTGAACACGAACTCGTTGCCGCACTCTTTGCAAACTAAAGTCTTGTCTTCGTACATTGGAATTACCTCTCTTCGGTTGTTTGCCCCGTGAAACCCACAAACTGCTGGTCGTAACGCGGAGTCAAAATATTAGTTGTGGGTACACCACAAGTTGCATTATACACAAGGAAAATTTTGTTGTCAATCCTTAATTCATAATTTTTTTACAAAATATTCCGAGGATTCAGGGGTTCTTATACAGTTTTTCACAAATCAAAATGGGTTTGTCCTTCGTAGGGAATGTGCAGATGGTCGTATGCAAGGGCGGTGACACAGCGGCCGCGGGGGGTGCGGGTCAGGAAGCCCAATTGCATTAAGTAAGGCTCATAGACATCTTCCAAAGTGATGGCTTCTTCGCCGATGGTGGCAGCCAAGGTCTCAAGGCCAACAGGGCCGCCGTTATAGTTGCGCACTATGGCGGTGAGCATACGGCGGTCGATCATATCAAGGCCCAGCTTGTCCACCTCCAGACGGGAAAGAGCAAGGTCAGCTGCTTCCTTGGTGATGGTGCCGTCGCCCATGATCTGGGCAAAGTCCCGGACACGGCGCAGGAAGCGGTTGGCGATACGAGGTGTGCCGCGGCTGCGGGAGGCGATCTCCATAGCGCCCTTGGGGTCGATATCCATACCCAGAATGGTGGCAGATCGGGTGACGATGCGGGCAAGCTCCTCGGGGGTATAGAGCTCCAAACGCAGGGAAACGCCGAAACGGTCACGCAGTGGCGCAGACAGCTGGCCTGCACGGGTAGTCGCGCCAACAAGGGTGAACTTGGGCAGGTCAAGGCGGATGGAGTTGGCGCTGGGGCCCTTGCCCACGATGATGTCGATGGCAAAGTCCTCCATTGCGGGGTAGAGGATTTCTTCTACTACCCGGTTTAACCGGTGGATTTCGTCGATAAATAGGATGTCGCCGGGGTTTAAGTTGGTCAGCAGAGCCGCAAGATCACCGGGTTTTTCGATGGCAGGGCCGGAGGTGATGCGGATATTCACGCCCATTTCATTGGCGATGACACCTGCAAGGGTGGTTTTGCCCAAACCGGGACGGCCGTAGAGCAGGGTATGATCCAGGGGCTCATTGAGGCGACGGGCTGCCTCAATGTAAACAGACAGGTTGCCCTTTGCCTTTTCCTGACCGGTATAGTCGGAAAGCAGCTTGGGCCGCAGACCGATCTCACCGGCGTCCTGCGGGGCAAAGGTGGGGGAGATGATGGGGGCAGTGTTTAATTCTTCAGAAAATTCGATACTCATTGTGATCCTCCAATTAGGAATTAGGAGTTAGGAATTAAGTGAGGTAAGAAAGAAAAATTCCTAATTTCTCATTCCTCATTCCTAATTTTATCAGCCTTTCATGACCATAACCCGCAGGGCATGGCGCACCAGTTCTTCCGTGCTTGCGTTGGGGTCTGCGCCCTTGAGCGCGTTTTGGATCTCTGCGGAGCTGTAGCCAAGCTCCTGTAGGGCTGCCCGGGCCATGGCGGTATTGCCCTGCTGAAGGGGGGCAGACACGTTGCTTCCGGCAGAGAAGTCCAGCTCTACGCTGCTGCCGCCAATCTTATCCTTCAGCTCCAGAATGATTCGCTGGGCGATCTTTTTGCCGATGCCTTGGGCGGCGGTGAGGAGCTTTTCATCACCGGTCATAACAGCAAGGGTGAAATTCTGAGGGCCGGCAGAAAGAATGGACATGGCGGCCTTAGGGCCAACGCCGTTGACGGTGGTCAGCAGCTCGTAGCAATGCTGCTCTTCCTTGGAGATGAAGCCGTAAAGGTCGAAAGCATCCTCACGGATGGATTCGGTGATGTAAAGCCGGGCGTTTTGATTCAGCTTCAGTTGGGCAGCGGTATAAGCGGTGACACGGCAGCCGTAGCCTACACCGCCGCAATCGATGACGGCAAGACCTGGCTCGAGGATGGTGACGGGGCCGGAAACATAATAAAGCATATTGAAACCTCACAATTATGAAAAGATACGAGATATGAGATATGAGATACGAGATACACCAAATTATCTCATATCTCGTAGTTCATATCTTCTTATCTGTGCTGCGCCAGCAGGGAAGTGCTGGAACGGGCATGGCACAGGGCGATGGCGATGGCATCGGCAGCATCGTCGGGTTTCGGCATGGCGCTTAAGCCCAGGAGTCGCTTGGTCATATCCTGCACCTGATGCTTGGTGGCATTTCCGTAGCCCACAACGGCCTGCTTGACCTGCATGGGCTTATAGGATGTAACGGTGAGGCCTGCTTGGCGGATCGCCAAAAGCACAACGCCACGGGCTTGGGCAACACCGATGCCGGTGGTGACATTCTGTCCGAAAAACAGCTCTTCGATGGCTACCGCATCTGGCTTCGCCACGGCAAGAAGTTCTTTCATATCCTCATAGATAATCTCCAATCGGGCGGAAAAATCCATGCCGGCGGGGGTAGTGATGGCGCCGCACTGCAGAAGCCTACACTGCCCACGGTCAGCCTCGATGAGGCCGAAGCCCGTAATGCCGTAACCGGGGTCGATACCTAAGATCTTCATAGCAGGCCACCGCTGGCGATATGCCAGTAATACAAAATAATACAGACGATCATGATAGCAATGCCGATCCGGGCGGCCCAAACCTGCCATGCAGGGCGGGGGTTATAGCTTTCGGTTTCGATGATCTCGTCAAAGTTTTCTTCCATGGTTTTTCACCTCTAAAGATTATCATAACACATTTGTTCTGGTTTTCATAGAGAAATTTTCAAAGGTGGAGAGATAAATGATCGTTTATCTTAGTAAGCACCACCAAGTTTGTCATTCCGAGGGAGCGTCAGCGAGTCGAGGAATCTACGCCTTTCGTTTATATTTGCATTAAAATCGGTGCCAAGATCCCTCGGCTCCGTTTCACTCCGCTCGGGATGACAGCATTTTTGGTGGTACGGTAAACGATCATTTATCATTTCTTCCCCAACTGGACAACCTCTCCCCCATATGCTATACTACCCATATAAAGGAAGTGAAACCATGCTCTTTTCTCTGTTTTTAACCTTTTTCGGGATCGGCCTTTTCACCTTTGGCGGCGGCTATGCCATGATTGCCAATATCCGGGAGATCGTGGTGGATAAAAAGCACTGGCTGGACGAGGATGAGCTTATGCAGGTCATCACCATCGCCGAATCCACCCCCGGTCCCATTGCCATCAACCTTGCCACCTATGTTGGCTACAAGAAACAAGGCTTTTGGGGTAGTCTTTGCGCCACCCTGGGCGTTATCCTGCCGTCGCTCATCATTATCTACGTCATCTCCCTCTTTTTAGAGCCCTTTATGACCAACAAATATGTCGCCTACGCCTTTGTAGGCATCCAGTGTGCTGTGGCATTTTTGATCCTCAAGGCCGGCATGAATATGCTGAGCAAAATGGAAAAGAAGCCCCTGCCCTTTGCTGTATTCGGCACTGTATTTGTGCTGATGCTTTTTTGTAAGCTTTTTGATCTGGGCATCAGCTCCATTGCGCTGATCCTGCTGGGTGGAGCCATCGGCATTTTTGCTTACTGTCTTCCCATCTGGCGAAAGGAGGCAGAGAAATGATCTATCTTGCATTGTTTCTTTCCTTTTTTAAGGTGGGTCTTTTCTGTTTCGGCGGCGCTTTCGGCATGATTCCGCTGATCGAAGAAACGGTTTTGCAGCACGGCTGGCTGACGGAGCAGGAATTCTATAATTTTGTGGGCATTTGCGAGTCTACTCCCGGCCCTATTGCCGTAAATGTCGCCACCTATGTGGGCGCAACCCAGGCGGGCTTTCCGGGCAGCATCATTGCCACTTTGGGCGTTGTTTGCCCCTCTTTTCTGATTATTCTTTTGATTGCCTCGGTACTGAAAAACCTTACCGGCAACCGGTATTTCAAGGGTTTTCTGAAAGGCGTCAAGCCGGTCATTATCGGTTTGATCCTCTCCACAGGTGCATTTCTGCTTATCAAGGTGATCGGTCTTGTATCCCTGAGCACCTTTAGCCTGAATATTGAAAGCACCATCGTCTTTCTTGTGCTGAGCGGTGTGTATTTTCTCGTCAAGCAGCTTTTTAAAAAGAAACTGCCTGCCGTGGCCCTGATCGGCATTGCGGCAGCGCTGGGCATCGTGGTTTGCTGCGTCGCCGAAATACTTCGCTAAATTTCCACTTTTTTCTTGACAAACCGTGTCATAGTGCTATAATGACCCCAACAACAGAATATGTGGATCGATAGAGGCGCGGTGCGCATCAGTAGCTTGCCATTTGTGAAACGGGTTTCCGGCAGGCGAAAGGGCAAACCGCCGAAGTATCTCAAGTCACCCGTATCTTGGGACGCTGGGCCGTCGGAGAACATCCTGCGGACTGTCACGAAAGTGGAGTGCTATCATTCTTTGCGCATAAATTATGCCGTGAATGTTGGAATTGCTCCAAGGATTCACGGCATTTTTGTTGCAAAAAGAAAGGAAGGAATATCCCATGAAGAAGAATTTTGCCCGTTTTCTGCTGGTAATCATGGCGCTCAGCCTGCTATTTGGCTTTGCCGTCACCGCCAGCGCCTCTACCGTAGAGGCACCCGATTTTACCGACTACGACACCGCCATCGATTATCTCGACAACTACGATTCCAATGTCGGCTCCGATGCCAGCTTTGCCGAGAACATCGCTCAGGCACTGGCTACCGTCCGGGAGGCCATCAGCGCCTACGCATCCATCTGGTCACTGCTGCCCCCCATCATCGCCATCGCTTTGGCGCTGCTGACCAAGGAAGTTTACATCTCTCTGTTTGTCGGTATCCTCTCCGGTGCGCTGATCTACTCCGGCTTCAGCCCCTGGGGCATGGTCACAAACACCTTTGATGTGATGCTTTCCAAGCTTAACGACGGTTGGAATGTGGGCATTCTCATTTTCCTCGTTGTTCTGGGCATGCTGGTCAGCCTCATCAACAAGGCCGGTGGCTCTGCCGCCTATGGCCGCTGGGCAAGCAAGCACATCAAAACCCGGGTGGGCGCGATCATCTCCACCGCCGTGCTGGGCTGTCTGATCTTCGTTGACGATTACTTCAACTGTCTGACCGTGGGCTCTGTTATGCGCCCCGTGACCGACAAGCACAATGTTTCCCGCGCAAAGCTTTCCTACATCATCGACGCAACTGCCGCCCCCATCTGCATCATCGCTCCCATCTCCTCCTGGGCTGCCGCTGTTTCCAGTGTTGCTCCCGAAGGACAGGGTCTTACCCTTTTTGTCCAGTCCATCCCCTATAACCTGTACGCCCTGCTGACCATCGCAATGGTCATTATCATGGCGCTGATGAAGCTGGACTACGGTGCTATGCGTATCCACGAAAAGAACGCCATGAACGGCGACCTTTACACCACCGACGCCCGCCCCTATGCCGATATGAAGGAAGAAGAGGGCAACACCAAGGGCACTGTGCTGGATCTGGTCCTGCCCATCGTGATCCTCATTGTTTCCTGCGTGCTGTGCATGGTCTATACCGGCGGTTTCTTTGAAGGCGTCGATTTCCTCACCGCTTTTGCCGATTGCGATGCATCCTACGGCCTGGTACTGGGCTCTTTCCTGGCCCTGGTTGCCACCATGGTGCTGTACCTGCCCCGGAAGGTCATCACCTTCAAGCAGTTCTCCGCATCCATTTCCGATGGCTTCAAGGCCATGGTGCCCGCCATTCTAATCCTGACCTTTGCTTGGACCCTGTCCGGTGTTACCGGTCAGCTGGGCGCAACCGTGTTCGTTGCTGAGTTCGTCCGCAACTCTGCACAAGGCCTTGCAAGCTTCCTGCCTGCCATCGTATTCGTCATTGGCTGCGGTCTGGCCTTTGCCACCGGCACCAGCTGGGGCACTTTTGGTGTGCTGCTGCCGATCGTGTGCAGCGTATTCCCCAGCGGTGAGCTGATGACCATTGCCGTTGCTGCCTGCCTTGCCGGCGCTGTCTGCGGTGACCACTGCTCCCCCATTTCCGACACCACCATCATGGCCTCCACCGGTGGCCAGTGCGACCACATCAACCATGTCAACACCCAGCTGCCCTATGCGCTGACTGTGGCTGCTGTTTCCTTCGGCGGCTACATTCTGGCTGGCTTTGTCCAGAGCGCATGGATCGTGCTGCCGGTTTCTTTGGCAGCTTTGATCGGCGTGCTGTTTATCATCAAGGCTGTTCAGGCCAAAAAGGCATAATGAGAAAGGGAGCGGCTCAGCCGCTCCCTTTCTTTATCGTTGCTTTTTGGCATAGTAATAAGCCATTTTATAGTCGCCCAGCTGCTCATAGCAGCGCTCAAGCCGGGCAATGGCACGGTCTTCTACCTGCAGAAAACATTCCGCCGCTTGGGCGTATTCCCCTACCGCAATCAGCGCATCTCCTTTTAGCAGATACCATTGCTCCGTATACTCTTCGGCCGCATCCAACAGCCGGAGGGCTTTTTGCGTCTGCCCCTGCGCCAATGCGCCTTGCGCTTTCAGCAGCAGAGCATCGTCATCTGCCGGCAAGCTTTCTGCAAGCTCTGCGGCCTTTTCCGGTTGTGCCCGGGCCAAAAGCAGAATCTTTTTACGCTCCAACTCCCGCTGCATGTAAAGGGATTCGGGCTTCATATCCTGCAAAAGGGTGGCAGCATAAGGCTTTCGCCCCTCTGCCAATGCCTGCTGTGCCCTGCCGACGGTTGCAAGCGCCTGCAGCAATGCCGCCTCTTCATCGAAAATGCCATCCTTGACATAGCCTTGCAACATGTCCAACACCTTGGCATAGTCCGCGGCAGCATAAGCCTCCCGCGCCTGGCAAACAAGGGCCTGATTGGGGGACACCGACTGCTCCTCCAAAAAGAAGCTGACGGGTTTCCCAAGCCGCACCGCCAGATAGCACAGGGTATCCATAGAAGGACGGGCAGTGCCGTTTTCAATTTGAGACAGCATATTGCGGGTGATCTCCTCGCCGCAAAGCTGCCGCTGAGAAAGCCCGGCATCTAACCGCGCCTGCTTTAAAAGTTCTCCCAGTGCCATCCGCTTCCCCTCCGGGTAATTTTGATTTACCCCTATTGTAGCATATTTTCTCCCCCGGTCCAAGCCCCTTTTACAAAAAATTCATTTGCTATTTGCTATTATTTGGTTTACCATAGAGAAAATACCTGTAAGGAGGCGCATGATGGACATCCGTGATCGCCGCTCACTAAAGTCTGCCGCTGCAGAGGCTCTTTCTGCTGCACCCAACGATCCCCAAAAGCTGATCTTGCTCCACACCGGCATCGTGCTTCTGCTGTCGCTGCTGTTGACGGTGGTAGATTACCTTTTGGAAAAAGCCATTGCCGGCACGGGAGGGTTAAGCGGAATGGGCACCCGCTCTCTTCTGACTACAATCCAATCCTGCCTGCGGCTGGCGCAAATGATCCTACTGCCTTTCTGGCAGATCGGCTATACCTTTGTGACCATGCATTTCGCCCGCCGGGAACAGGCACTTTTCGGAGATCTGACCGTGGGTTTTGCCCGGTTTTTCCCCATTTTGCGGCTGTATCTTCTGCAGGGTGCGCTGTACCTCGCCATCGCCATGGTCAGCAGCTATGTGGGCTCCTTCCTCTTTATGCTGACCCCTTGGTCTGTCTCTCTGATGAGCGCGGCGATGGAACTGATGAACAGCGGCAGTATGGAAACGCTGGATGCTGTTATGGAATCGGCGTTGACCCAAGCCTTCGTACCGCTTATGATCTGCTATCTTGTTGTTTTTCTTGCGGTGGCAGCACCCTTCTTCTACCGTTTCCGTTTGGCAAACTTTGTTCTGCTGGACCAGCCGGAAAAAGGCGCACTCTTTGCGCTGAAGACCAGCCGCAGCCTCATGCGGGGCAACGCCATGACCCTTTTTAAGTTAGATGTAAGCTTTTGGTGGTTCTACGCTCTGGATCTGCTCGTTGGAATCGTGTGCTATGCCGATGCGTTGCTGGCACTGTTGGGCGTGACCCTGCCCGTAAGCGCGGATGCCGCATTCTTTATCAGCTTTTTTGCGTATCTTATTTGCCAGCTTGGACTGTATCTGTGGCGCAGAAACGAAGTTAGCACCACCTATGCACTCTTCTACGATGCACTGAAACCGCTACAGCCGCAGACACCTCAAAACACTTGACCCCAACGGGCGTGCCAAATGGCACGCCCGTTTGTTGTAAAATTTTAACAAATATTTCACATCTTTACCGCATTCCCCTTGTTTTTTCCTTTTTACCGTTGTATAATCTCCTTATGGACTACATTTGTCCGCAGAATTCGAAAGAGAGGTCTTTATTATGAAACGTGTACTTAGTTTCGTACTGGCTCTGAGCTTAATCGCCGGCCTGATGACTGGCCTGACCCTCACCGCCTCTGCAGAGACGATCATACCCGAAATCGCCATCACCGGTGTTGCCGAGCCTGTGGTCGGTCAAGAACCCACCATCGCCGGCATCTCCACCAGCGATGCCTACACCCAGGACATCTCCTGGTCTGTTTGGGACAACAGCGGCTATCGTGGCTTTGATGATGGCGAGACCTTCGCCAACGGCAAGGTCTATCGGCTGGATATTTCCCTTTGGATCAATGACGGCTACCAATTTGCCGATAAGGATGTGCTGACCGTTTCTGTCAACGGCAACCCTATCACGGATTTCGAACATGACAGAGATTGGGCCCGCTTTGAGCTGATCTACACCATGGACGGTGTTACCGTTCTGGACCAGGTGGTCATTGAGAGCCTTCCCGCTGTGCAGGCCGGCACTTCCACCGACCTTGCCGCCGGTGTGACCCTTCCCGCCGGTGCCAACTACACCGTTCAGGGCACTTGGTACAAGAACGCTTATGTTGCTGAGTGGAACGATTACGGTTGGGAGTGGTATCAGGGCGCTACTCTTGAAGACGGCGAACACTATTATCTGGAGCTGACCATCACGCCCAATGAAGGCTACTGGATCGGCAGGAATACCGAAGTCAAGGTAAACGGCGAAGTGCAGCCCTACTGGAGTAACAGCTTTAACGGCGGTTCCAATCTCAATGTCGACTATGATTTCCGCCCTGTGGTCAAGAGCGTTGATCTGACCACCTCCGGCGTGGTTACTTACGGCGCTGCGCTGAATACTGTTACCGTCACCGCTCCTGATGGTGTCAACTACACTGTAGATGCCAAGTGGCAGATCTGGGACGGATCCAACGGCGGATATGTGGCTACCACCGGCAATTTCGGCTACGGTGAATACCGTCTGGAAGTCACGATTACTCCCAAGGAAGGCTACACCATCCTTATGGATAACGCCCCCACCATTAACGGTCGTGACTATTATGAAGCCGGGGATTGGCATGAAGATGACATTGACGGCAACTATGAAAACGGTTTCATCATGGTTTGGAATGTTTACGTTGAAGCCGAAAACGGCTATATCCATGAGGTCGATCTGTCCGGTGCTCCCGATAGCATCACTGCCGGCGCTAATATCACTGCCCCCAACGTCACAGTTGTGGACGGCGATATTACCGTTACCGGTGCCAAGTGGCTGAGCAATGAAATGGAGCCTGTAACCGGCAAGTTCGAAGATGGTAAGTCCTACTACCTGGCCATTGACGTTGCCGCAAAGGCAGGCTATGCCTTTGAAGGCTGGCTTGAAGCCTATATGAATGATGAAGCGTGTTATGGCTGCAATGTTGATAACTCCCGCACCAGCGCTACCGTATATGTTTACTACACCTTGAAACCCGTGATTGAAAAGGTCGAGCTCACCGTCACCGTTCCTGTTGTCGGCGCAGCCCCCGGTGCTGTGACCCTGCCCAGCGGTGCCAAATATGTTTTCGACAGCAATGAAGAAGATGAGTTCCCCGGCTACAGCTGGTATATGGGCGGCGGCGATCCCTTCCAAAAGTTCGAAAACGGTAAGAAGTACTACATGGATGCTTACCTGCTGCCTGCTGAGGGCTGCGAGTTTGCCTCCGATGTAGTCGTTACCATCAACGGTGTCGCCGTTGAAGAAAATAACATGTATTGCAACGGCACCAACCTGAGCATCATGCACAGCTGGTCTTTCAGGGAAACTATCAAGAATGTCAACATCACCACTCCCGACTACAAGGTCGGCGATGTATTCAAGCGTGAAGACATCACCCTGCCCGCAGGCGTCGGCTGCGAGACCGGTTATGTAGGTATGTATGGTAACTACACCGATCCCTACGTCGCCATCGGCAAGGACCGCTACAACCTGAATGTGGAACTGTATGCCAAGGAAGGCTACGAATTCAGCGAGGACTGCGTTGTTACCATTAACGGCAAGACTCCGAATAGTTCCTACGGCGGCGAAACATATCAGGATATTTACTATGTATTCTCTCTGTGCGAGCAGATCACAAAGGTAGAACTCCCTGCCTTCCCCGCTGCAAAGGTTGGCGACACCGCCCAGTATCAAGATCTGGTGGCTCCCAACGGTGCCAAGTACTATCTGTACTCTTATTGGACTGATTCCACTATGAGCCGGTACGACGGCACCCTTGCTGCCAACACCGCCTACTATCTGCAGTATATCGCCCAGCCCATGGAAGGCTATGAATTCAGCGAGGACTGTGTCATCACCATCGATGGCCAGCCGGCTAATCTCCCCATCATGCTCACAGACTACGAAACGGCAGGTGTGGCAAAGCTGTATAACTTCGGTATGCCCGCCATCGACAAGGTAGAGCTGACGATCACTGCTCCTGCTGACGGCCAGAAGCCCAGCACCACCGTCAAGCTGCCCGACGGTGCCAAGTACGAGATCCCCAACATCTCTTGGTATGAATCCAAGTCCGGTGACACCACCGGTCAGGATTGGGAATTCCTGGACCGCAGAGATACCTTCTCTTACGGTAATTACTACTTTGCTGTAGGCAGCATCGAATTAAAGGAAGGCTACATCTTCGCAGAAGATGCAAAGCTCTTTATCAACGGCAAGGCTGTTGAAATGGAAGTTGGACCCATGGGCACCTATCTTGCAGGCAACCAGGGTCAGATCTTCTACCGCTTTGACAAGCTGGAAGAAGTTTACGATGACAACCCCAAGACCGGCATTACCGGCATTGGCGTTCTGAGCGCAATGATGGTACTGTCTGCCACTGCCGCAGGCATTGTCATCTCCAAGAAGAAGGAATTCTAATATCCCATAATCGCAAACAGGAGCGGGTGAAAACCCGCTCCTGTTTTTCATTAAACTTATAGATGTAAATGATCGTTTAACTTAGCAAGCACTACCAGACATGTCATTCCGAGGGAGCGTCAGCGAGTCGAGGAATCTACGCATTTCGTTTATATTTGCATTAAAATCGGTGCCAAGATCCCTCGACTCCGTTTCACTCCGCTCGGGATGACAGCATTTTTGGTGGTACGGTAAACGATCATTTA
>JAZUNW010000046.1:0-36156 GCA_045604325.1 Faecousia sp.
AAGGGTACCCTGTACTACTGGACCAGGGATAGCAGCTATGCAAGCAAGGCTGCTGTGTCCTACAACGACGGCACCAATACCTACTATTTCATCCCCTACGGCATCAAGGCTACCGATTCCGCTTACGACTCCACCAAGTGGTTCAATATGACCTCCGGTGGCTACGCTTCCGGTGCCGTGAACACCGATACCAACATGTCCGAGGATCTGGTGATCGCAACACCTTACTTCGTCTACAATGCTGAAACCAAGATGATCTACTGGACCGTGGACAAGCTGGAGAACGCCACCACTGAGTACGCCCTGCGCTACTTCCTGTATCTGGACAACTCCGCAACAGAAGTCGGTACCGCTAACGAGACCGATCCCGGTTCCTATCCCACCAACGATCACGCTTACATTACCTACACCAATTTCCGCGACAACGACTGCCAGCAGGAGTTCCCTGTTCCTCAGCTGACCTGGTCCGGCGCACAGGTTTCCTATGTGTTCTACCTGGTCAACGAGGCCGGTCAGCCCGTAAACCGTGCAGGCCGTGTGGTTCCCTTCTCCGAGGCTGTGTATGTTACCGATGTGTACACCTACGCGATCGTCTGGAATGACCTGGAGCAGGTTGCAGGCCTGGAGGCCAAGCGTTTGGCTGCAGATCTGGTCCCCGAAGTTTATGAGCTGTTCGATCAGGGCGCAGAGTACAACATCCATGTCTACGAGGACCAGGAAGAGGTCAATCTGAACAACCACTTCGTGATCGTTTCTTCCGTGGATTCTGATGACACTACTGCCAATAACGGTGTATACACCACTTATGTGTTCAACACCAAGGCTGACGGCCACAAGTACACCGTTCCCGGTACTTATGTGGTGGACAATGGAAATGCTCCGGCCTACCAGTCCAACCAGAATTACTGGTGCAAGAGCTATGATGTGACCGGTACATTTGAAAAGACCGAACACACCGACGAACTGTACGGCACCTACTACACCTACACCGTTACCAGTGCAACCTATACCGGTGATGAAAACCGTGTGCCCGCTTCCTCCATGCAAAGCACTACCGGCGGCACGAAGCTCACAGATGAGGGTGGCACCACTGAGTATGTCTACTATGTGGACGAGAACGAGCGGATCTACACCATTGTCCAGAAGAACGATGGCAATGAGGTAGAAGCAGGCTTTGACTTCTCCAATACCACCGTTGCTTTCGCTGTTGTTTGGAAGCCTGAGCTGGTGGAGGATGTGGTCGTGATTGACTTCGGTCTGGATGTGGTCGTGGATGTCATCACCAACGATGCCATGGCAGCCGGTGTTGTTGGTGTCCGCGCCGACAAGCCCGATGCCGAAATCAACAGCGGCACCTTTACCGCTAATGAAGCAAAAACCGCTGACATCTACATCGACGCAAACAATGATTCCGGCAACCTGAAGGAACTGAAGATCGGTACTGCTTCCGTGGAAAATAATGTGGCGGTCCGCTTCAGCCTGGATAAGGAAAATGGCATGCAGCTTAACAAGCCTGCTGTGTTCTACTATGAAGCTGCTGCAAACTACTACGAGGACGGTGTGCTGCAGACTGGCACTATGTACTCTTCCGTGACGGTCATCCCCGCAACGACTGTCTATTATGAAGACAGCTTCGTGAGCTTCTCCGCAAACTGGACCGTGGGTACTGCTTCCAGTAAGACCCAGGATGCTGACCGCCCCGGTGCAAATAAGTTTAATGCTACTTACGATGCGGACAATGTCTATGGCTACGATGCAGCTTACGGCACTTATTCCACTTACTCCTTAGGCTCTGCCGCAATGGTCCATGTGGATGCAAATTCCTATGGTACCGCAACCTTCAGCTTCTACGGCACCGGCTTCGATGTGATCGGCATGACCAGCAACGATACCGGCGTGCTGGCTGTGAAGGTCGTCAAGGAAGGCGAAACCAAGGCTACGACGACTAAGATCGTGGATACCTACTACGGCTATGCTTATGGCAATGTTACAAAGGTCTATACCTACACATGGCTGGATGCAACCGATGATCTGGATGGCACCTACTCCTGGGTGCTGACCAGCTCCGCAGCGACCACGGATTCGGACAAGGCAACCGAAATTCCTGCGAACCCCGTAGAGAACGATACCTATACGGTCATTGAGGAGGATTGGTATCCCGTCGATGCCGAAACGGATACGGATAACAACCTGTATCAGGTGCCCGTCATCAAGGTCGAAAATCTGCCTTATGCTAAGTACACCGTGACCATCACTGCTACCTACATGAAGGCATTCGATCACACCACCGAAGACGGATACGATCTGTATCTGGATGCCATCCGCATCTATGATCCCACCGGCGTTGCTTCCGACAGCGTTGCGAACGATGAGGTCTCCAACGCCTACCAGGCAGATGGAGAAGGCTGGCCCTCCTACATGGAGCTGCGTGACCAGTTGCTTACCGCAAATGACTTCGAAGCAGATCTGGATACTACGGTACTGACCGGTGCCATGTTCATCGACGGCATCGACACTCTGGGTGATGCTCGAATTGCAGATTACACCAGCTACGGCCCCAACAACGAGGTCTACCTGGCTCCCGGCCAGGGTGTGGCATTTGCACTGTCCAATGCGGACCATGTCCATGTGGGTATGCGCAGAATGACCGGCACCGCCACCTACACAATCGAGAGCTATGACGAAGATGGTAAGCTGATTAAGAGCGTGACCGGCGATGTGACCTCCGCTACCGACATGTATTACGACATCACCGACCTGAAGGACGGCACTATCGTGATCCGTAACAGCGGCACTTCCGGCGAGCTGATGCTCACCAACCTGAAGAACACCTTCGAGTCTAACCCCGCAACTGCTCAGGTGGCCATGTTCATGACCATGCGCAGATCCGCTGCGGTCCTGGGAGCTCTGAATTCTGTGGATACGGACTCCGACAAGACCGACGATACCGTTACCGGTGAGACCGAGACTGATGATACCGTCGTCGAGGATACCAACAACACCGATAACAATAATACCGTTGTTGAGGATACCAACAACACCGAGAACAATGATCCTGTCGTTGAGGATACCAATACCGAAAACGATGATACCATCGTCGAGGACACCGATACCAATGCACCTGCTGAGGATGTGCCCGAGGAAGAGATTCCCGAGGAGGATTCTTCTGCAGAGGACGAGACAACAGGCGAAGCTCCGGCCGAGCAGCTGGGCTTCTGGGCAAGATTGTGGAATGCAATCAAGAATGCTTTCAATCGGCTGTTCAGCTGGTTTGGATTCTAAGGAGGAGGTAAAGAGATATGAAAAAAGTTTATACTGCTCCTGAAATCCTCTTTGAGAGCTTCACCATGAGCACCAACATCGCTGCCGGCTGCGACGAGATCATCAGAACCTTCGATCAGGGCAATTGCGCCTACGAAGGCACGGGTGGCATTATGCTGTTCACTGTTGCGATCGAAGCATGTGATTTCAAGAGTGATGACGATGCAAGTAACGGCTTCTGTTACCATGTGCCCGGTGAGGACAACGACCTGTTCAATTCTTAAACCAACCTATGAAGGACGTGCCGGTTCGGCACGGCCTTCTTCCTTGAAATGCTATGAAAAAACAAAAAAAGAAAATGAATAAACGCACGGTTGTTCTTCTGGTGCTGTCGCTGGTGCTTTTGACTGCCTTGTGTATTGGCCTTGTTCTGCTGTGCCGTGGTTGCGGGCAGACACCTAACGACGAGCAGGTGAATACGGACCAGCCTTCCCAGCAGGAAGAGCCGGGTAAGAATGCTCCGGCATCCGTCCTGAAGGAAGTTGATGTAGCTCTGGACAAAGGCTTGCAGATCACCGGCATTGGCGCGTATACCGGCGCTTATGTGGAGGACGGGTCTAATGAATTTGTTTCCGGCGTGCTGATGCTCCGGGTCACCAACAACGGCACGGAGGCTATTCAGTATGCGGAGTTTACCATTCCCATGGAGGACACCGCAGCGAAATTTACACTGTCCACGCTGCCTGCCGGTGCTACAGCCATCCTGTTGGAGCAGAGCCGCATGCTGTGGAATGAAGAGACCGTTTATCCGGCACCGGAAATGAGCCTTGTGGCCATGTTTGACGAGCCCTTAAGCCTGCGGGAGGATAAACTCAAGATCCAGGCGCTGGACGGCGGCCTGAATGTGACCAACATCTCCGGCCAGGACATCGACGGCGACATCATCATTTACTATAAGAATGCCCAGCAGGGCATCTTCTACGGCGGCATTACTTATCGTGTGCGCCTGCAGGGCGGCATGAAGGCCGACGAGATCAAGCAGATCATGTCCGATCACTTCTCTGCTACCGGCAGCGAAGTAGTGTTCATCACCATTTCTTAATATGGAAAAATACTATCGTTTTGCCGGCCTGGAGCTCGCAGCAGCCCTGCCGGACAGCTTCGATTATGTGGATGACGGAATATTGACCCCCTTCTGGGCGCAGACTGTGACGGATCCCCACCGCTTCTCGTTCGAAGTGGTGGAGGAGCTGACACCGCCGGTGGGGCAGCCGTTGGCAGTACTTCCCGAGTATGTGGTCTACGGAACGACCCGGGATCAGGTGCGGTATTTGAAGACCTCCGGCGGAGATTGGGAGACCTCTCCCATGCGGGTGACCCACCAAGAAAAGCACCATCATGTGCAGCTCAAACGCTCAGCTTATACCAAGGGCGTGACGGCCAAGACGTTGCTCAACGCCTGTGCCACAGAGCATTTGGTTGCCCGGTCGGGAGGCTTTGTGTTTCACACTTCCTTTGTGGAATGGAACGGTGGAGCAATTTTATTTACCGCACCCTCCGGCACAGGAAAATCCACCCAGGCAGAGCTGTGGCGCAGCCTGCGCTGCGCCGAGGTCATCAACGGTGACCGGGCAGTGGTGCGTGTTGCAGGCGGTCAGGTGCTGGCAGAGGGGATTCCTTTTTCCGGCAGCTCCCAGATCTGCAAGAACCGATCCTTGCCCATCAAGGCAATCGTATATCTGGCGCAAGCGCCGGTGACCTCCATCAGCCGTCTGACCGGCGCTCGTGCCTTTGCCCGGATCTGGGAGGGCATCAGCGTGAATGTGTGGGATCCGGAAGATATGGAACTGGTGTCTGCCACGGTACAGCAGGTTCTTCAAAGTGTGCCGGTGTATTATTTACCTTGCACCCCCGACGAAACTGCGGTAGCCGCCCTGGAGCAGCAACTGAGAAAGCAGGATTGAGCATGAAAAGAACAAAATCAGCGCCGAACATCGTGAGGTATCTGCACCAAAAGGGCCGGCGATTGGGATTGCCCATTGCCGGTACTTTTGAGCTGACTGCCCGGTGCAATTTTAACTGCCCCATGTGCTATGTGCACATGACCGAGGAGCAGGTGCGGCAGACGGGTAAGGAGCTGACCGCCCAGCAGTGGCTGTCAATTGCCAAAGAAGCCCGGGATGCAGGCATGCTTTTGGTGCTGCTCACCGGCGGCGAGCCCCTGGTGCGCAGGGATTTCTTTGAGATCTATAAGGGGATGAAGGAAATGGGCCTGCTCATTTCCATCAATTCCAACGGCTCCATGCTGAAGGGGAAAATCCTGGAGGAGTTCCTGAAGGATCCTCCGTTCCGCTTTAATATTTCCCTCTATGGCGGCAGCAACGACACCTATCAGAACATGTGCGGCCTGCCCGTTTACGACCAGGTCAAGGAAAATATCCGTGCTTTGCGGCAGGCGGGTGTGGAGGTCAGCCTGAATCTGTCCATCACGCCCTACAACTGCCAGGACCTGGAGCGGATCTATCGGGACGCCCAGGAACTGGATGTAAATGTGAAGGCCAGCTCCTACATGTACCCGCCGGTGCGGATCAACGGCGAGCAGTTCGGCTGCGGCAACCGCTTCACCCCGTGCCAGGCGGCCTGGTGGGGCATGGAGTGGGATAAGCGCCGTTTTACCGAAGAGGAAATGCGCCAGCGCGCAGAAAATATCTGCGCCCTGGAGCAGGCGGAAGAGCCTGACTGCCCCATAGAGGCAGAGGAGGGCGTCCGCTGCCGGGCGGGATCCACCAGCTTCTGGATGACCTGGGACGGAAAGATGATGCCTTGCGGCATGATGACAAAGCCGGTGGTCTACCCCCTGGAGACGGGCTTTGCAAAGGCGTGGGAGACCATCCGGGAGGAGACCTCCAGGATCCGCCTGCCTGCCAAATGCGGTGTCTGTCCCAAGCGGCCGGTGTGCTCTGTATGTGCAGCGGTATGCCTGACCGAGACCGGCGATTTTGGCGGTGTGCCCACATATCTGTGCGAGCAGACAGATGAAACGATCCGCCTGTGCAGAGAATTCTTAAAAAAGGAAGAAGAATCATGAACATCAAGAAAGAATTGATCAAGCGCTCGATCGCCGGTGAAACGGTGCTGGTGCCCGTGGGCCGCACGGTGTATGAGGCCAACGGCCTGTTCGTGCTGAACGAGCTGGGCGATTTTCTGTGGGAGCGCCTGCCGGAGGCGGAAAACGAAGAACAGCTGTTGGCGAGCATTCTGGAGGAGTATGAGGTGGACGAACATACCGCCCGCCGGGATCTTCGTATTTTCCTGGATAAACTCAAGCAAATGGAAATTCTGTAAATGCAGATAAAAACCCCGACACAATTTGTGTCGGGGTGTTTTCGTGATTAAAGACCGATCTGCTGATAGATCCGCTTGAGCTTTTTCGCTTCTTCTTCGTCGGCAGTGATGATATTCTTCGTGCTGCTTGCAAACCGACCCCATTCCTTGCGGCTGTCAAAAAGCCGCTGGAGCCAGGCCCACGGTAACAGCCAGGGGTATTTTTGCAGATAGGAATACCGGTCCTTCAGGCTGCGCACCGGGGGGAAGGCATGGAACATGAGCGTTTTGAACTTGGAGACCTTCTCGCTGTTGCGATCCTGCTTCTTTAGGAATACGATGCTGTCGTCCCGGCCGGCATAGCCGTACACGCCGCCTGTCAGGGTGAATTCCAGGAAGTCTGCCATGATCTCATCATTGACCGACTGCAGGGGCAGAGGGGAGGGAACACCAAACCACTGCTGCGTTGCCAGCAGTGCCACATTGGCGAAATCCGTAAGCCGAAGCAGCCGCAGCTGCTCTGCCACCCAATCCCAGGAAAGCGCATTTCCAAAGTGCTGGATGAAGAATGCCAGATCCAAATACATGCGCACGCCTGCACCGGAGCCGCTGATGTGCTTGGCAATATGGGTCAGCAGGTATAGGAAATGAAATTCCGGCTTAAATTCAAAAATATGCGCAAGCGCAAGCACAGAACTGGGCTGGGCATGTTCCCAGATGTGGCTGAAATAGGCCATGTAGTCGGCCTTATCAGATACATCTACTTCCAAAATTTTAGTGTGGACTTCGTAAAATTCCCCGGCCTTCACATAGGAATAGACAGGCTCCCAGTCAATCTTGACGATATATCCCAGCTCCTTCATGAGCCGGTCGCACTTTTCCCGATCCTCCGGGCGGATCACCAGGTCGATGTCGCCAAAGGTCCGCAGCTCGGGCACCGGGTAGTAATTGCGCACCACAAAGCCCTTGAACAGCAGACAGTCGATGCCGGCTTCGCTATATTTGGAAGCCAAAGCGGTCATTTGATCGGCCCGGGCAGCGTACAGACTTACCTCGCTGAGGCATGTCTGCCGCAGGGAAGGACGCAGCCGCGGCTCTACCAGCTCCGGGTGGGACATGTACACATGGGAAATGATGCCTTGGGTGTTATGGATATACGACAGCTCCAGCAGCTTTTGCCACTGCTGTTCAGAAAGCGCCTCAGGGGCAGAGCCCTGGACGAAGGCACGCAAAGCGGCAAGATACTTGGAAAATACTTCTTGCATACGGCCTCCTTTCTACCAGATCCGGCGCAGACGCAGGTAGACCCGGATCGCCAGACAGGTGAGGGCAAAACCGAAAATACGGTGGAATTTGGCGATCAGCTTCGTCTTTTTATCCAGGCCGTACTGAAGCAGGTGCACATGCTCCCGGAGCAGCTGCTTGCGTTCCCCGCTGAGCTTGTGATAGCTGCCCATGCAGATGCCGTACTCGAAGGCAACCAGGCCGGCCACGGCCTTGGGATGGGCAGCGTGCTGTCCGGTGGCATAAGCGCCCCAGTCCCGGACAATGGTCACCAAATCGTTGGGAGCATCAGGATGGTCGCTGCGGGAGGGACTGTGATGCTGGGTGTAGTTGTAGGCATCCAAATTCAGCAGGCAGATGGTCTGCACATGGGAGAATACCTGCAGCACCCAGTCAATATCTTCGCCGAAAATATCCTCCCGGAAAAGAATGCGCTGGGTCAGCAGAAGGGTCCGGCGGACGCACTTATTGCAGGCGGAGGCCAAGGTCTGACCGTCACGCACCAGATCCTGGTAGACAGCCTGCAGGGGCAGCACAGTGTTTTCCTGCTGAAAACGGGGCTTTGTGTACCGGGTCAGCACCTTGCCGTCCTCGGTGACCTTCATCATCTGGAACATAAGCACATCGACGCAGTTTGCATTGATCTGATGCTCCAGCTGCTCCAGAAGATCTTGGCAGCGCCAGGTATCATCGGCATCCATGAAGAGCACATAATCGCCCCGGGCGCAGGCAAAGCCTGTGTTGCGGGCAGCGCCGGTACCCAGGTGGTCGGTGCGGATCACCCGGAAACGGCTGTCACCTGCGGCGAAAGCCTCCGCAATGGCATAAGTATCATCGGTGGAGCCGTCATCTACCAGCAGCGCTTCGAAATCCGTAAAGCTTTGGACAGCTATACTCTGCAAACACTTTAGCAGAAAATTTTGAGCCTGGTACATGGGCACGATCACAGAAAAACGCATGGCAGACGACCTCCTTCCAACTTGATTTCTATATCATAGTATAAACGATTTGCGTCGGCATGACAACCCATTTTTCTTGCGCTGGAGGGAGATTTCCCCCGGGTACGCCCTTTATTTTTCCTATAAAGTGTGATACAATCAAAAAAATTGGAACTTTGGAGGTGCGTTACCATGCATGCGCACGAACGGTTTTATGAACTTTATTCCCGGGAGCCTGCCGGCGAGACTTTTTGCCCCTATCGGGTCTGTCCCATGGGTGCCCATTCGGACCATCAGTACGGCAAAATCACGGGCCTTGCCATCGACAAGGGTGTGAAGATCGTCTACGGCCCCAAAAAGAACGGCGTTGTGGAGGTCCATTCCCTGCAGTTTCCCACCCGTGCCCAGTGGCACATTCTGCGGGTGGACGAGCATGCGGTAGGGGATTGGGCGGATTATCTGCGGGGCGCCACTTGGGCGCTGGCGAGAAAATATGTGCTGCATACCGGTGTCTGCTGCGTGATTGAAGGCACCATGCCCATCGGTGGATTGTCTAGTTCTGCCGCGGTCATTATTGCGTTCCTTTCTGCGCTGTGCAGAGTCAACGGCATCACCCTGACCCAGCGAGAGATGATCGACACCGCGCTGGCAGCGGAGAAGGATTATGTGGGCGTCAATGTGGGCAAGCTGGACCAGTCCTGCGAGGTGTTCAGCAAGAAGGACCACCTGCTGTACCTGGATACCAAGGACGACAGCTTTGAGCTGATCCCCACAAATCCCGTTATGAAGCCCTATGAGATCGCCGTGTTCTTTTCCGGCGTGGAGCGCACCCTGGCCGGCTCCAAGTTCAACATGCGTGTGGATGAACTGAAGTCCGCTGCCTACGCCATGATGGCCTACGCCGGTATGGAGTACGGCAAGTTTGAGGAGGCCCGGCTGCGCAGCGTGCCCCGGGAGGTCTTTGAGCAGTACGGCGACCGCCTGCCGGAAAATTGGCGCAAGCGTGCCACCCACTTCTACACGGAATTTGAACGGGTGGAGCAGGGCGCAGAGGCATGGAGAAGGGGCGACCTGGATACATACGGCCGGCTGTGCTTTGAAAGCGGCTGGTCCAGCATCTACAACTACGAGACCGGCTCGGATGAGCTGAAGACCCTGTATGAGATCATGCAGACCACCGACGGCATCTACGGCGGCCGCTTCTCCGGCGCCGGCTTCAAGGGCTGCTGCATGGCGCTGGTGGATCCTGCCTGCAAGGAAGCTATCGAAGAGCGGGTCACCCGGGAATATCTGAAGGTGTTCCCCGGTCTCAGCGGCAAATACAGTGTACATTTCTGCCACAGCGCAGACGGAGCAGATCTATGAAATGTTTGATTTTGGCGGCCGGCTATGCCACCCGGCTGTATCCTCTGACGGAGAATTTCCCCAAGCCGCTGCTGGAGGTGGGGGGCAAGACCATTTTGGATTGGCTGGTGGACGATATTGATACCGCCGGTCTGGTGGATGAGTATGTGGTGATCTCCAACCATAAATTTGCCCATCATTTTGACGCCTGGGCAGCTGGCAAGACGATGAAGGTCACGGTGGTGGACGACGGAACTTCCTCCAACGAGACCCGGCTGGGTGCGGTGAAGGACATTCAGTTTGCCATCGAAAAGCTGAGCCTGGACGATGATATGCTGGTCATCGCCGGCGACAATGTGCTCTCTTTCAGCCTGACCGAATTCGTACGCTACGCAAAGGAGAAAAACACCTCCTGCATCATGCGCTACTGCGAGCCGGAGGAAAAGAAGCTCGTAAAATGCGGCGTGGTGGAGGTGGACGAGCAGGATCGCGTCCTCTCCATGGAGGAAAAGCCTGCCCAGCCCAAGTCCCACTGGTGCTGCCCACCCTTCTACTACTACACCCGCCAGGATGCCAATCTGGTGGCAAAGGGCATTGAAGCCGGCTGCGGCACGGATGCGCCCGGCAGCTACATCGCCTGGCTGTGTACCCAAACCCCGGTGCATGCCATGCAGATGCCCGGCAAGCGCTTTGATGTGGGTAATTTGGAGAGCTATCAGAAAATCAGAGAAGAGTACAAGGGGATCACCGTATGCACAGAATCGATCTGAAAAACAAGACCGTGTTCGTCACCGGCGGCATCGGCTTTATCGGCGCAAACCTGATCCTGCAGCTGCTGCGCACGGTAGAGCCCATCACCATCGTGTCGGTGGACAACCGCAGCGACTATTACGATGTGTCCATCAAGGACTGGCGTTTGGAGCAGATCCGCCAGGAAGCAGCCAAGCACCCGGCGTCTGCCTTTGAGTTTATCCTGGGCGATATTGCGGACAAGGCGCTGATCGACCATGTGTTTGCCCGGTATCAGCCCCAGGTTGTGGTGAATCTGGCGGCCCAGGCGGGTGTGCGGTACTCCATCACCAATCCCGACGCCTATATCCAGGCCAATATCATCGGCTTCTACAACATTTTGGAGGCCTGCCGCCATTCCTATGACGGCGGCGCCACGGGCGTGGGGCATCTGGTGTACGCCTCCTCCTCTTCGGTCTACGGCACCAATAAAAAAGTGCCATACGCCACCGAGGACAAGGTGGATAACCCGGTGTCCCTCTATGCGGCCACCAAAAAGAGCAACGAGCTGATGGCGCACGCCTATTCCAAGCTCTACAATATCCCTTCCACAGGTCTGCGGTTCTTTACCGTGTACGGCCCGGCGGGACGGCCCGATATGGCTTACTTTGGCTTTACCAACAAGCTGATCCGGGGCGAAACCATCGAGATCTTCAACTACGGCAACTGCAAGCGGGATTTCACCTATGTGGATGACATCGTAGAAGGTGTGATGCGGGTCATGCAGGGTGCGCCGGAGCGGGAAATCGGCGAGGACGGCCTGCCGCTGCCCCCTTATGCGGTGTATAATATCGGAAACTCTAACCCGGAGAATCTGCTGGACTTCGTGCAGATCTTGCAGGAGGAGCTGGTCCGGGCGGAGGTGCTGCCGGCGGATTACGATTTTGAGGCCCATAAAAAGCTGGTGCCCATGCAGGCGGGCGATGTGCCCATCACCTATGCGGACACCTCTGCGCTGGAAGCCGATTTTGGCTTCAAACCCGCCACGCCCCTGCGCACCGGCCTGCGCCAATTCGCCCAGTGGTATAAAGAATTTAACCAGATATGATGACATTCACAATCAACAGGTAGAAACCTCCATTGATATAGAAAAACGCATGATTGCACTTTTTGATGCATTACAGTTCGAAGAAAGGAGAAAGGGCCATTGGACGGCAAAATTAGCAAAAGAATTTCTTTACTGTCTTTTGTAATGACATTGGTAATCGTTGTCTTTCACTGTCAATGTCAAGGCGATCCCACCAATTTCAGCACAGCAGACGTCTTCTTGGTTGATGCTTTGTCAGATAATATCAATACCTTTGGTATGGTGGCAATGTCATATTTCTTTGCCATTACTGGTTTCCTGCTTTTTAATAACCTGAATTTTGAAACCTACCCCAAGAAGTTAAAAAAGCGCCTGTTTTCGCTGTTGCTCCCGTTCCTTATTTGGCAAATTATTTTTATTGGCTATAAGTTGTGCTTGGGTGCAAAGTATAGCATAGGTGACCTGCTATCGAGCATATTCTTAATGAGCGCAAAACCACCAAATGGTGTTTTGTGGTATGTATATGCTGTTTTTGTTCTTGCAGTATTGTCTCCCATACAACTTTTTATCTTTAAGAGTAAAATTGCAGGAAAGGTATCCATAATCATTATCTCTATTGCATCTTACATATTATTAAAGTTCACTCCGAGCTTTGCGGAAGGGTTTGTATCGTATGGATATATGGCCCAGATTATTGATTATTTACCTGCGTATTGTTTTGGTTCCTATTGCGGTTATTGGCACAACAAAACCAACAAGAATAATATGTTTGGTAGCTGCTTAATTACAGTACTTTGCTCTCTATTTTTCAACAATATGATAAGTGGAGTATTTGTCTATACGGTTATAAGACTTTTACCGATAGCTTTGATTTACCTGCTTCCGATAAACGAAAACAAAGACAGGGTATTTCACACATCATTCTTGATATATGCTATCCATAGACCGATTCAAATGCTGGTTAGAGATCATGGTTTTCATTTGATATTAAAATGTGTTGACAGCATTTTTATCGCAAATGTAATTTATATTCTTTTATCTTTGGGGCTAGTCATCTTAGCAGCTTTTCTGATTTACAAAGTTTTGAACAGAATTGCTCCTAAAGCGCTGGCACTTCTTACAGGTGGAAGAGCGGGATGAATTCTGTGCGCAACGGCCTGCGCCAATTCGCAAAGTGGTATAAGGAATTTTATAAAGTCTAATGCATAAAAAGTGAAGGAGGAATCCGAATGGGCGCAAAATTACGCAATGCCTCGCACGCAGCGGAAAAAGAACGCCAATCTAATTTGGAGCTTTTGAGAATCATTGCGGCGCTCTTTGTGATCGTCCTACACTATAATAACCAAGGCATGGGGAAGGCTTTTGCATATACGGAGACAATGCCCCAGCAGTATCAACTCTTGTTGCTTTTTGAAATGCTGGCAATATGCGCGGTCAATATTTTTGTGATGATTTCCGGATATTTCCTTTGCATATCAACAAGGGCACAGGTTTGGAAAGTGTTGCGTTTGTATATCGACGTAATTGCGATATCTGTATTACGGTATGTTCTGTACTGTATCGCAGCAACTGAACAATTCGGTGTTCTTGCTTTGGTTCAGCGGCTGATTCCATTAAGCTGGTACACGGCAGTATATTGCGGCTTGTATTTGATTTCGCCATATATAAACCGGATGTTTAAGAGCATGACCCGTTCGCAGTTTCGGATCATGTTGCTTGTATTCTTTTTCGTACTTTCGATCTGGCCCTCCGGTGTGGAGGCGGCATCAAAAGTATTAGACTTTTCGCCAGAGTCTTTAAGTCCAATCGGTGCTGATGGGAGCGGAGACGGCTATACATTGGTCAATTTTATACTGATGTATCTCCTGGGCGCATATTGCAGACTGCATACATCTGAGGAATCCTCCGGCAAGAAATGTATTTATGGGTTACTGGCATACTGCGGCTGCGCTCTGGTGAATACTATCTACGCTAATTTCTTCTTTGGTAGGGCAACATCATACTGCAATCCGTTTGTTGTGATTCAAACAGTTGCTATTTTTGTTGTTTTTCAAAATCTCAGAGTACAGAGCAAAGTGATTAACGAATTTGCAAGCTGTGCGTTTGGTGTTTACTTGCTGCATTCCGTATTTTTGCCATATGTCCAAGTCGAGAAACATGTTACGGGGAAGCTCTGGATGATCCCGATTCATGTCATTGCAAGTGCGATTTTGATTTTTACTGCGAGCGCAGCGGTTTATTGGATCTATCAAAAAATGTTCAGCCCAATTTTCAAATGGTGTCAAAGGAAGCTCAGCTTCTTATCCTATGGAACGGACTGACTGTTGCTGAAATACAAATGGTCACGGATTTATGCCACCATGCCCTTGCGCAAAATCGCAAAGTGGTATAAAGAATTTTATAAAGTCTAAGCAAAAGCGGCAGGACCAATTCGGTCCTGCCGGATTTATTTTTTGATGCTAAGCAATATTAAATACAGGTGCTTTGACTGTCCCCAAAAACAAAACGAACAATATTTGCAAAGTTATGAGAACTTAGGTTAACCAATCATAAAAAGGCTGTCGTTTGGTTCTGTACACAACCCAGCAAACAAGTGCAACAACCATGATTCCTATACTTGCTGTCAAAGCAATAGAGTCGATATGAAAATGGTTGAATATGTACTCAATTGCAACACCAATTGGTCTATGAATCAAGTATACAGAGGTTGATAGATTACGAAGAATAACAGTCGACCAGGTAAAGCGGTTTGGCTGGATTGTTATGATGAACAATAAGGGGACGACAAAAAAGTACGATAAATACATTGCATTATCATTATGCCCACAATAGGATTGTACCAAATAATGTTCAAAGCAGCAAAGTCCATAGAAAAAAACAAAAAAAGCTATGATGATTGCCCGATGAAATCGGTTTTGCTTAACAAAGAAAGTTTCAAAGCGGGAGATTATGCAACCTAATAATACAAAAGGGAATCCGAAAAAAAGGCCGTTGCGTGTACAAACAAATATTTTCTCGTACTGGACGACGATGGTTTTAATAACAGTATCGTCTATTAGAAAATAATACCGATTACCTAACGTCCCCAAAATGTATAGGATTAGGGCCGGTATAATAGCTAACAATTCCTTTTTGCGATAAACGATTGGTATCAGCAGAAGTACTGCGACAATAACTGCCTGAATATACCACAATGAACCATAGGGATAAAACAAAATGTTCTGTATAATGGAAATGCCTGTGGTGACAATCGACTTATGCCGCAGAAAGCTGTCAATCAAAACAAGGGCAATGCTGATTGGTTCTAAAATTAGCAATTTTACCCCTAATCGCTTACAGTAGCTGGTTGTGACATTTTTTCTTTCGCTAGATGTTACTGCCGTATGTATTTTTTTTGACCAAAAGTATCCTGCAGCTATGAAGAAATACGGAACTGCCAAGCGAACTACCAGGGCACAAATTGTCGAACCAAAAGGAATCGCAGCAAAGATATTGTAATGTAAGAGAACAATGCTAATCGAAAAAACAAATTTAAAAATGTCAACAAGCGACTTGGTGCTGCGTTTCATATTTGTCATTTCTTTCTCTGTAGGTGTATAAGCAGTAGGGATTCGTTTTGTGTTAATTGCAAGAAAATGTACTTTAGCAAGAGAAATTTCACTCACATAGCGTTTCCGGGAGTTCATAGAAACCCCAGGTGGAATTAGCAGCCCGGAAGATCTTTTTTTCGTCGGTGGATTGGACTTCAAACATCAATACATCGCGGCTTAGCACATCATGCTTGACTTGCATGCCGCGATCGTCAACTTCAATCATGATCAGCTCCAAACAATACCGTCCGGGGAGAAGCTTGGAGATATCCAATGTGAATGCTTGACGGTTAATGCCTTCGCAAACGGGAAAGGCCTCAGAGAAAGAGACGCCTATAGCCTGCTGGCTGACAGTAAAGATCCCGATACGCATTTGCATAGCATCAAAAGCACGCATAGCTTTCCAGTGCAGCGTCAGGGCAAGCTTATCACCCATATTATAAACGGCATTCGGTTTATCGAAGGAAGTCCGGGTCATGTGGCATAGTTCTGTAGTGCGGTAGGGCCGTTTCAGACTGTCAAGATCAATTTCGCTGTCCAAAGAAAAATCCTTGGTTACATAGTGAGAAATAGCCTCTTCTACATCGCCGTCGAAGAGGACGGCGCCCTTGCTCAGCACCACACAGCGGTCGCAGAGGGTACGGATGGTGTTCATGTTGTGGCTGACATACAGGATGGTGCGGCCGGAGTCGGCCACTTCACGCATCTTCTTGATGCACTTGTTCTGGAAAGCCACATCGCCCACGGCCAGGACTTCGTCCATGATCATGATTTCGCTGTCCAGGTGGGCGGCCACAGAGAAGGCCAGCTTCACATACATGCCGGAGGAATAGCGCTTGACCGGGGTGTCGATGAACTGCCGCACCTCAGAAAATTCGATGATGTCCTCCATCTTGGCATCGATCTCTTTTTTGGTCATGCCCAGGATGGCGCCGTTCAGGTACACATTTTCCCGACCGGTCAGCTCCGGGTGGAAGCCGGTACCCACCTCCAGCATGGAGGCCACACGGCCGTTCAAATAAATGTCGCCGTTTGTGGGGGCGGTGATCCGGGTGATGAGCTTGAGTAAGGTGGACTTGCCGGCGCCGTTGTGGCCGATAATGCCCACGGCTTCGCCCTTCTTCACCTCAAAGGACACTCCGTTCAGTGCCATAAACTTCTCACCGATGTTCACCTGCTTTGCGCCGATCTTCCGGGTGGGGTCTTCCAGGTGCTTGCGCTTGGCACGCAGCCGCTGCAGCTCATCCCGGAGTGTGGTGCCGCCGATGGCGCCCAGGCGGTATTCCTTTGTTACATTTTCAACTTTGATCATCAGATCGCTCATGTGCGCCACCTCCTTTACACGGTATCCATAAAGGTTCTTTCAATTTTGTTGAACATCACGATGCCCAGGAAGAACACCACGACCGTCACAGCCAGGCTGATGCCATAGTACAGCCAGTTAAAGTAACCCGAGCCCAGCAGCGCCAGGCGCATGGTGGTGACAATGGGCGTGACGGGATTGAGCATGTACAGGCCCATATATTTTTCCGGGATCATTGCCAAACCGTAGGGGATTGGGGACAGGTACTGCCACAGATGCAGACCGAAACCCACCAACATGGTCAGATCCCGGTACTTGGTGGTCAGGCTGGAAATGATAATGCCCACGCCGGTGCTCAGCATGACCAGCTGCAGCACCAAAACAGGGAACAGCAGCAGGTAAGGCGTCAGGCGAATATCCGCCTGGCCAAGCAGTGCATAAACCAGGGCGATCACAGCAAACAGCACGATCTGAATGCCAAAGGCAATCAAATTGGACAAGGCACTGGAAATGGGTGTGACGATCCGGGGATAGTACACCTTTCCCATAATGGCCCGATTATTGATAAAGGTATGGGCGTTTGCATTCACTGTAGCGGAAAAATAGGACCAGGTCATGGTGCCGATCATGTAAAACAGGAAAGAGGGCATCTTCAGCGTTTCACCGGGCACATCGGCGGTGGTCAGACCGGCCAGAGAGCCGAAAATGATGGAGAAGACCACCGTGGTCAGCAGGGGCTGAATCAGCGCCCACAGGGGGCCCAGCACCGTCTGCTTGTACTTGGAGGTGAAATCCCGCTTCACAAACAGACCGATCAGGTCCCGATAAGCCCAGACTTCCTTAAAGTTGATGCGGATCGCATTGCGGGGCGGGGTGATATGCGTTTTCCAATTTTGTTGCATAACAGTACTCCTTAGCCGACCATTGCTTCCCACAGGTCGGCAACTTTTTCGATACTCAGTTTTTCCCGAATCTTGGCGGCTTCCGCAGAAAGCTGCTGCGCCAGGGCGGGATCTTCAATGATTTCCTTCATAGCTCTATAGAGCGCCTGCACATCCCGGACGGGTACCAACAGGCCGTTCTGATGGTCCCGGATCATCATCCGGGCGCCGCCGCCCTCGCAATCGGTACACACGCAGGGCAGGCCGATGGCCAGCGCTTCCAGCATGGAGTTGGACAGACCCTCAAAGTCCGAGCTGCATACATACATAGCCGCATCCCGGATCCGCTCGTGGACATCCGGGGCAAAGTCCTCGAAGATCACGGCATTTTCAAGGCCTTTGGATTTCGTCAGGGCGATCAGATTGTCCTTTTCCTCGCCGCGGCCATAGATGCGAAGCCGGTAATCCGGGTGCTCCTGTAGCAGCAGGGCGAATGCATCGATCAGCAGGGGAATGTTTTTCTGCTTGTTCAGACGGCAGAAGTTTACGATCTCGTGGCGTCTGTGGCCTGTGAAGGGCTGAGGCAGGCCTTCCTTCAACGGATTGGGGATCACGGCGGTGGGACACTTCAGCCAGGTGTAGTAGGCACGCTCGTCCTCCGTCTGGAATACAGCGGCCTTGCAGCGGCGGGTTAGCCGATCCCGGAGTCGGATAATATTTTTATGGATGTCCGGGCGGACGGGGTTGTTGCGTTCGCAGAATACGGTTTTGGTTTTTGTGCCCTTTGCCGCCATCAGCATGGCAATGTTGGAACGGATCAGGAAACCGAATGCGGTGCACCCGGGATTCTGCTTCAAATATTCCCGGTAGGGCAGAGCGTACTGGGAATAGAAGAAAAAGGCGGTTTCGTCAATTTTTGGGTAGCGGTCATACTTGCCTGCTTTTGTGAGAAGCGGCTTCAGAATGCGCTGGCGCAGCTTTTTATATACGCCGAAGCTCCAACGCACGAGCCTGCTGTAAACAGACTGCACAGGCATATCTTGAGCATAAAGCAACTGCACCTGTGCATCAAGCGGATAGGCAATTGGTGCTTTCCGCAGCATGACGATGCTGATCTGATATGTTTCCTTTTGGGCAATTTGGTTGCACAAGCTGGTAACGACCCGCTCTGCACCGCCGCCGCCCAGGGAATCTATAAAGAAAACAACCTTTTTTGGTTTCATATTAATGCTCCATTGGTCTTCCTTCAATAACAGCCTTCGTTTGTGCCAGAACCTTATCGTTATGCGGGGCTTCGTTGCGAAGATTTTCCGTGATCTTTTCCCGCAACTGAGGATCGTCAAGCAGACGCTTGATTCCCTCAAAAATTCCGTCGACACTGGATTCTACGATCAGTCCGTTTTCGCCGTCTGTAAACTGTTCCCGCATGCCGGGGACATCAGTGGTCACCACCGGCTTGTGCAGGATTTTTGCCTCCATAGTGGAGGTGCAGAAGCCCTCTGAATAGGATGGCTGCACATAAATATCGCAATTTCGGATGTAAGGATAGGGATTTGACCTGTAACCCAACAGATGGACTCTGTCAGCCACATTCTTTTCCTGAATGTCCTGCTGGATCTCGGCCTTTTTGTTGCCGTCGCCTACAATGTACCACTGGAAATCGTAGCCTTCGTCAGCCAGCCTCCGTGCCGCGGCGGGCACACGATCAAAGCCTTTTTCTGCGGAGATCCGACCCACCGATACGATTGTCGGAACGGATTTCGATGCTTCCATTCCTTCGGCAACAGTTTTGGAGCGCCGGAGGATGGATTCCACATCATACAGATTGTGGATCGTGATGGTTTTCTGTGCGCACTTGGGCATCAGGCCCTGAAAGCGTATTTCGGTGTCTAAAGAAACACAGACGATTTGATCCGCTTGTGCATAAAGTGTGTCATAAAAAGGGAGGTCTTTGTCTGAATAATTCTTTTTCCCGTGAAGCCAAAGAAGCTTGCGCTTTGCGCAAACCTTTTCCAAAGTCGCCACAGTTACATCATTGGAGATCATCTGATAGGCGATGGCGCAGTCGAATTCGCCGGGAAAGTTCTGAAGGCTACGGGCTTGGTACACAACTTTACGCCCATAATTTCTCCAATGCAGCAGCCGAAGAAGTTTGTTTCGCAGGGAGAATGAGGTGGCAGGCCAGGGAAGGCAGACAATATTGTCAGGCATTGCCAGCATATTGCCTGCATCATAGTTCTTTACGAACAGAGTGATTGCATAATCTTCCTGCGCCAAGAAGTACAGCAGTGTCTGTAAAGCAAGGGCAACGCCGCCCCGGCTATAGCTGTCTACCAAAAATGCGATTTTGTACGGTTTGCTTGTTTCACGCATATGCGTTCTCCTGTCATGGGCATCCGGGCAATTAACCGAAAATGGTACGGATTTTATAGGTGACCCGGTAGAAAAATCTTCTGATACCGGTTGAACATTTTATTTTTAGCTTATGGTCGCGGTAACCGCCGTTACGAAGTACATCCCGCTGAAAGGCATCCTGCCGGGCGCCATATTCCTGCCGGTCTGCTTCGGAAAGTAATTTGTATTTGGCAAGCACGGATCTGCTGATCCGGGCAAGATACCGCCGGGCAGACTCGCCGCCGATCTGCTTTTTCCGGTAAAGCCCGGACAGCTCAAAATAGATGGCGTGCATACTGTCATAGCGCTTGCGCATGGATGCGCCGGTCATGATGGAGGCGGCTCGCATGCGGCGGGCGTACAGCTCTTCGTGGCAATGAACAATTTTTCCGTCTGCATTATAGACATAAAATGTGAACAGCTCGTCTTCATGAAGGATTCCCACCCGGAAACGCAGATCATGCTGCAGCATGTAGTCCCGCCGGAAAAGCATCAGCGGAACAGCGGTGCGGTACTCGTCTGTATCCAAAAGCTCCAGCAGCATCAGTTTGCCAGGTTTGGTGCCGTAGTCTTTGGTACGATGGTACTGATAGACCTTGGGGTCAGGCTCGCAGTCTGTGAAGAACACATGGGCATCAAAAAACACCACATCTGCCTGCTCCTGCTCAGCCAAATCAAACAGCAGCTTCAGGGAATCCTGCCGGATATAATCATCGCTGTCCAAAAAATAAACATACTTGCCGGTGGCCGCATCCAGGCCCGTGTTGCGGGCAGCGGACAGACCACCATTTGGCTGATGGATCACACGAATTCGCTCGTCTTTCTGGGCATATTCGTCGCAGATAGCTCCGCTGGAATCGGTTGCGCCATCATCTACAAGAATGATCTCAAAATCCTGGAAGGTCTGGTCCAGTACACTGTCCACACACTCCCGCAGATAGGCTTCCACATTATACACCGGGATAACAACACTGATTTTTACTTGATGATCCATGGTATTTCCCGTCCTTTGTCGAATCAATGTCTGCGAAGCCGTGCCAAAATGGGCGCAGCGTATTTTTTCTTCCAGGCGTACCATTTGATGACGGCATTGACTTTGACAGCCCGCCCGGTACGCATTTGCTTGAAAATTGCGGTATATTCTTTGTTGTAGTGACCTTGTGACAGATAAAGTGCATTGCGGCACAACTCATCATCCAGGATCGCCTGGATTTTCTCGTTCTGCTTACCGTCCCGGGGACCGAAGACTTCGTTCTTGATAACGATCACGCAAAAGTAAAGGATACAGTACTGGATGTACTCGGTAAAATCGTAATCCGCATATGTCTTGCCCTGCGCAAGTAGATAGTGCATCAGGGTGCTGATGGAACGCCACATGTTTTTGGTGTAGTGGCGGGATTTGGAATTTTCGCTGACGCAGTAGTGATACAGCTGCTCTGAGGGCATGATTGCATAGGACTGAGAATGGATGGTACACTCAAAGGCAAAAGCCAGATCCTCACAGCGTCTGCTCTTGTCGTTGAAGCGAATATGGTGCTGGGCAATGACGCTGCCCTTGATCAGCTTGGACCAGTTGCCCCAGTCGAAAGAGCGGAAGGTGCCGGTTTCAGTGGGGTGGGGGAGCAGGTTGGGGAAAATGTACTCTTCCATCCCCTTGCGGTCATAGTAGCCGGGAATGGGCATGGTAAAAGAGTAGGTCTTTACCCGGGCAGGCTCGACCATGGGATTGAACACCATGTCTGCATCGCCGTGATTCTTTGCAGCCAGGTACAGCTTTTCAAACATATCGGGCTCAACATAGTCGTCGGAATCCACGAAGCCGATATATTCGCCGGTGGCATGCTCCAGGCCCACATTCCGGGCAGAGGCAGAGCCGCCGTTTTCTTTGTAGTAATACTGACAATGGGGGTACTTCCGGGCATATTCCAGACAAATGGCTTCGGTAGAATCCACAGAGCCGTCATTGACCATCAGAATTTGCAGATCGTCCAGGGTCTGTGCGATCAGGGAATCCAAGCACTTACCGATATATTTTTCATTGTTGTAAATGGGGATGATGATACTTACTTTAGGCATGGTTCTTTCTCCCGTGCTTCCAGGCGGAAATTGTGGCGGTAGTCTCTATTACAAAGAGCGCTGCGCCATGGTGCTTGTTACACAGCAGACTGTGCAGCAGACGGTAATATCTCAGCACTTTTTTCTTGTTGCAGTAGTGGAAAATATCCCGGAAATAGGGGTCTGATGCCAACTTGTCCGTAAAGTTTTTCCATTCGGCAACCGTGTTGTTTGCCTTACTGCCGAAGTAACATTTGCTGACGACGCCCATGAAGCCCTCCAGCTGTCTGCGGACGGCTTTATCCCGGATACTTGCGGAAATGTCCCACTTTTCCATATACTCGTTTTCCCGCTGATAAATACACCGCAGAGAATCATAGTAACGGAATTTGGGCTTGTTGCCGATGCTGCCGGGCGTCCAGCGGTAGTAATATAGCGGCTCTGCGATGTAACCGATGCGCTGAGCATTTGTCAGCATGGGGTAGCTCTGGAACAGGTCTTCTGCCCGGCAGATCTGTGCTTGCCACTGAGCGTAATCCACATCCAGATCTACCACATGCCGGGCGGGACACTTGATCCACATGTTGTTCATGTTGTTGCTGGTCAGCAGCTTTTCATACAAAACCTGTTTTTCTTTGCCCTCAAAAACATGACCATTCTCATAATCCAGCAGGGAACTGATCCGTTCCGGTCTGCCGCCGCCTGCACCGTAGATGTAATTGTAGAGCACAAGATCACAGCCGGTTTTTATAATGACCTCGTGAATTTTTTCCAGGGCATCGGTACGGCAGAACCGATCGTCAGAGTCCACACAGATGAAATAATCACCCTTGGCTTCTGCAAAGCCTCTGCGCCGGGTCATCATCAGGCCCTCATTTTCCTTATGGATCACCCGCACACGGGTGTCTTTGGCGGCAAAATCGTCACAGATGCTTCTGCTCTCATCGGTAGAGCCGTCATCCAGTAATACCAACTCAAAATCCCGAAAGGATTGAGATAGAATAGATTCCACGCATTCACGCAGATATTGGGCGGTGTTGTACACCGGAACAAGCACACTAAAAAACACAGTTATTCTCCCTTTTTCAAGGCTTTCGCCGGAACGCCTACAATGACGGTACCGGGCTCTAAAAAGCTTTTGGTAACAACGGCGTTGGCGCCGATAATGCAGTGGTCGGCAATGATAGCATTACCAATGACTGCAGAACCAAAGCCCAGTTCTACGCCGTTTCCGATCATTGGTCTGCCACTGGTGCAGCGCAGGTCCTTGCTGCCAACTACGGTGTTGCCACGGATGGACACATCGTTACCCAGCTGTCCGTCGATCACTACGCTGCTATGCCAAATGCTCAGTCTTCTGCCAAGCTGACTGCTGTTGGAGATCTCCACACCGCACTTTTCTCCCAAAATGTTTTTCCGGCGCAGAGCGAAGCGGTAGACGATTTTTGCCCAGAGCTTTTTCAGGCCGGATGTGCAGGAGAGCTGCTCCTTGTAATATTGCGCCCGGCGGAACCAGGCCAGGTAGCTCCAAATCATGTAACGCTTTTGGTGCACAAAACGCTGGAAGGCATAATTCGATTTGATGTACATTGCTTTTTCTTCAGCAATGATTTCTTTGAGTTCTTGTTTTGTTATAGTCAAACCTATCACCTTATCTACCCTGATATATGATAATTTCCCGATCTGTAATCTGTCCATGGTTTGCGATCAAGGCATTCTTAAGAACATTTCCGGGGACTTCATTTACGAGTTGACCAATATAAGGATAAATTATCCGGGAATTATTACGAGAAAACGTTTTATGGAACAAAGCGGGAGTGTGATCAACGGCATAGTGGAGTATGCCATCAACCCAATACACGGGATTTTCTATTGTAGTGGGCAGGCTTGTTTCGATACCACCGTTACGATCACAACTGACATCAATAATCATGGAACCTGTTTTCATTCGCTGGAGATCTTTTTTGGAAATGATGTGATCTCGCCGCATTACATCCCACAGAACACAATTTACAACCACATCGTAATTACCCAACTCCTCACGAAGTAGATTTTCACTGCGTCTGTCGTATTGCACTACATTTGAACCCAGCATGTTCAGTATTTTCAGTGCCCCGCGAGCGGTGTTGCCACGACCAATTACGGCGACAGTCGTTTCATAGGGGAGGCAACCAAAATATTGGAAAGCATGCATAATTGCTGCTTCACCAGCTAGCTCGTTGTTCTGCCAGAAAACGTGACGACCTTTGTCAAACATTTTCTCCCAAGCATATGCATTAAGCCTATTCTGAATCAGAATATCGGTAATGTCTCTGTTCTGCGTAGCATGCACCCATCCAAAAATTGTCTGCCCTGGATGAAGTGCGGACAGGTATTCGGCATCGCCAACCTTGGGATCGCAAATTATGTCACAGCGTAGGCATTCTTCACGGGAACATACATGACAACCCAAAGCAGCATATGCATCATCGGGAATTCCCAACACTTCACCATAGCTGTATTCAAAATACAATAGTTCGGGAGATTCCATTTTTATAATATCCTCGGGAACAATGGCTCTACGCTTTTCGTTTTCCTTTTTGCTTATGGGAAATCCTACGGTTTTCATCATATTCACCCCTTTACAAATGATGTGTCAATCAAACTTCCAAAATACAGATCGGTTTCTGCAAGCAAGTTTGCATCAAATCCACTGCTGGGATAAAAAGTTAATTCCCCGAAATATACATGACCGTCGCATTCATACAAATCCACTCTAAGGAACGGGAACCCTTTAGATAGAATGGATGCAATGGCAAACATCTTTTCGATACATATAGGCTTTGGTAAAGCAAACCCATCCGGAGCTTCCTTTCCTCGCTTATTCAGTCGTTTTAGTCGCCACTCTTCGTCGAAAAAGTAAAACTTGGGATTACCCAAATTTCTGTCTATGCAGAGCATAACACAATCAACATATCCATTAAAACAAAAGAACTTATAGTCCCGGGCATCATGGGTGACAGAATCCTCGATGTATTGCTCCGCCAGGATCAGCCGGTCTACATTTTTGTAGGGCCACTCCCGGGAGATTAGATAGTAGTCCTGCTCAAGTGCGGCTGTCAGCTTTTTCCGGGCGGCTTCCTTGTCAAAAGCGCTTTTATCCTTACAAATCACCACATCGCCGGAGCCGTGGTTGCACTTCAGCACAAACTGATTCGGTAAAGCATCGAAGTCGATTTCATCAAAGGTTTTCCATACACCAAGGGTCGGGATGATATATTCCTCACCGATGATCCCGGCCACATATTCTTTGGCAAGATACTTATCCACCATCCGGGTATACTCCGGCCGGCGATCATAAAGCTTCAGCCACTGGAGCTTCTCATTAAAGGTCTGCGGATTTTTCAGATCCAGCTTTTTCAAAAAATGATTTCGGTACTTGATGGAAACAGCCCACTTGTCCGGCAAGTAATTATACAGCTTGGTTTTGGTGAGCTTCTTCCAAAGCCTCCGGGGAATCTTTTTCATTTACTTAACAGCTCCCGTCGATATAAAAATCAGCCATTCTCTTGGGGTAGGGTCAACCATGCGCCGATCTTCTCATCCCAATCAGCGGGATAGAACGGTGAATAGCCGCCGCCGGGATACAGGGTTAATTCTCCTATATACAGACGCCCATCGATCTCATAGAAATCCACGCGCATAAAGGGAAAACCGCATGACAGGCGTTTGCTCAAATCCAGCATTTCGCTTAAATGTGCAGGTGGCAAGGGTGGATGCTGCGCATTGGGCGATTTTTGCCGGCAGGGGAGATGCTCCCAATTGGCATTGAAAATATCGCAGCTGGAAATTCCAGGCTTGTTTTCAACTTGAGAGGAAACGGCTTGATAGGCATAGATCAATTTAGGTTCCCCGTTAAAACAATAGATGCGATAATCATCCAGACCTTTTTTAAACAGGACATCAGAAGCGTATGCCATAAATTTTTCTGCGATAATTTTTCTTTGTACATTCTTATAGGGCCACTCCCGGTGGCGGAGATAAAAATTCTCCTGCAGTCCTTTTTTCAACCCTTTACGGGCTGCGGCATAATCCAGCTTGGATTTATCCCGGCAGATGCACATACCTGTGCCGGAATTGTGGTTGCATTTGAGCACAAACTGATCCGGCAGGGTGTTAAAGTCGATTTCATCCGGATCATCCCAGACTCCAAGCAGCGGGAACAGGTATTCTTCCCCGATCTTCTCTGCGATGTACTCCCGGACACGGTATTTATCAACTAACTGTGTGTACAGAGGATTGTGGTCATACAGCTTCAGCCACTGTAGCTTTTCACTGAACAACTGCGGATTTTCCAAATTCAGCGTTCGACCCATACGGGCTCTATAGACTTTTTCCAGGTACTTTCTATCTTCCATATGGTTATAGAAGCCGGCTTTTGCAAGACGCATGGTTCGATAGTCCTGGTCTGTCAGCACTTTTTTTAGGGTTTGCCATCTACTCATACTTCTCAGCTCCTCATTTCATGGGCTTGCCCCGCCAGTAATCCAAATGCTCCTGGCAAACCTTTCGGTTATCCCAGGAGGACATATCCACATAATGCTTGCTCGTTCCGTGGGCATCGGCGTATGCAATAATTGCCTCTGCCCATTTTTCCGGGCCCTCTGCCAGCGGAAGAAACTTACAGATACCACAATTACAGTTTCGGGACACTTCGGTGGAAACAAAACAGGGGACGCCCATGATCTGCGCCTCCAGCGCCACATTGGGAAGTCCTTCGTGGACGGAGGTGATGAGCATGAATGTGGACTTTGAAAGCGCCTCTGCTACATTGGTGTCCTGCGGCAGAAATTGTACGCACTCACTGAGCCCGTTGTCAGCTACGTATTTTTTAAGCTTGGGCAGATAATCGTCATCAGCAGTACGGGGGTAGCCAATAAAGGTCATGGTAGAGTTGGATCTTTGCTTTAAAAGAGCATGGAATACCTCCAGCGCAAATTGTTGATTCTTTCTAGTGCTGTAGCTACCAACCAAAATCAGATGGATCGCGCCATCATCTACAGGAGGATATTTCTTTGGATCAAATTTAGTTAGATCCACCGTGGGGTTTTTTACTACGATGCCGTTGCCTTTGCCGAACATATACTCCACCGCAAATTCTGTAACGCCAAAGCGGTGTGTCGTACAGCGATTCAGCACTCTGGCGCACAACCACAGATAGATTCGTGTATGAAGCCGTTCCCGATATTCTTTCCGGGTAGGCTTATTCATATGGCAGTGGGCGATTCGCACAGGAATGCCGGCTTTTTTTGCGGCGACGATACACGGCGCGTTCAGCAGCAAATGTCTGGCGTGGATGGCGTCGTAATCGGGATGCGCTGCAAAGAATTTTCTCATTTCCCGCTGCACACGGAAATAATTGGTCACGATGGACAAAGCCCTTTGAAGCTTTGTTTTTTTTCTTTGCAGGGGGATTCTGTAAATATTTCCTCTTTTAGAGAATTCCTCTTCATAGAAACAGACGGTATCCGTGAATAGCATTACATCTGTGTGCACATCGTTTTCAGATAAGATCCGGACAGGATACATTACATCTGCCTGAATGCCGCCTTTTTTGAAATCGGCAATGACTTGTAAAACACGAATCTTCTTATTTTCCATATATTTCCTTTCAACCGCTACCGAGCACAGGAGCAGTTCCTTCCAGCTCGTCAAAAGAGAGTTTTTGGGAGGCGATCAGGGTGCCCAGCAGGATGCAGGGTGCATCCTTGTACATATAAGGGATGCCGATCGCTATAAATAAGCCCATACATAAATAAACAAACATTTCTTTCTGATAGGTGCGCATTGGGCTGCTCGCAGGGTTGCTGCGGATCAGTTTGATCTGCTTGAGTGCGATGTTTGCGTAAGGGAACAGGTACAAAAGACCAATTAAGCCGGAACAGGCCAAAGGCTCCACATAGGTACAGTGGGAATAAACACCGTGGTGATATTCATACCGGGCAAAGCCGAGACCGAATAGGGGATGATTGGAAAAATCCCGCAACGCAGCGATAATAAGCCGGACCCGACCTTCGTCTGAGCTATCGGCACCTTCGGCGCCACGGCCGAAAAGACGGGTATACAGATTGGTCTGCTCCGCATAGGAGAGCAGCTCCCTGCTGATAAACAGAACAGCTATGGCTACAACGATCAGCAAAACGAATACGCCTTTTATTTGCTGATGCTTCAAGAAATCCCTGGCACACAGCACTACCAGCAAAACCGCCATAATGACAACGGCAATGATGCTCTTACGGGAACCGGTCAGGAAAATCACACACAGACAGGCAATGACGCCGGCGGCTTTCAGCAGGGACAGCCACAGCGTAGATTTTCCGGGCTTGCCCCAGGCAAACAAAATCGCAAAGCAGCCGAATGCCATGATTGCGCCGGTATCGTTGTCGCTCAAGTTTGCGCCGGAAGTAATATCCAGCTTCAGCCTGATGTCGCCCAGCACAGTGAAAACTGAAATGGCCAAAGCAATTGCAGTAACCGCCATCAGCTGCAGACCAAACTTGGCAGAACCTTCCCGCTCACAGATATAGGCGACCATCATAATGATCAAAGTTCGCTGCACAAACTTGACCAGGTCGCTTAAGAAGCTTACATTGCCAACCACCAGCAGGGAAGTGATCGCAGCGAGAATGGCATACACGATCCAACAGCGGACCTCAGTACCCACATAAAGATACCGCTGCCGCAGCACATCCACACCCACACACAGCAGCGCTACCGCGAAAAAGGCGACAGTGCCCATGGGGATGAAGGAGCCTGCGATCACATAGTAGCAGTAGTAATGCAGGAAGATGGCAAATAATGCGGCCTTGGCCACATTGAGAATTTTCATAATCAGAACTCCATAAATTCCAAGATCCGAGCGGCTCGGTGCCGGATATTCAGGGCGGCAGAAGAGGCGGCCGCACCCTGGGAAAGCTTCTGGCGAAGGTCTGCATCCTGCTGCAAGCGCAAAATGCTTTGCCGCAGAGCGTCCACATCCTCCACATCAACACGCAGGGAGTTTTCTTCACTGAGGATATCATCGTTGAAGGGCAGATCCGAGGAGATCACCGGCAGGCCGCAGGACAGCGCCTCCACGATGGCGTTGCAGCAGCCTTCACCCCTGGTAGGCAGCACAAACACATCCGCTGCATTCAGATACTGAACGACCTGATCGTTGGGTACACGGCCCTTGAACAGAATACGGTGGCAGTCCGGCTCCAAAGCACCCTGGCCCATAAAGACGGAATAGATATTTTCGCAGGTGCGCAATGCCTCACTCAGCCGATCCACACCCTTATTGGAGGAAAATGTGCCCGTATAAGCCACAATAAAGGCATCTTCCGGAAAACCCAGCTTTTTGCGGCAGGCTTGCCGGTCCATGGCATAAAACTTGGTTTCATCCACAGCATTAGGGAAGATCCCGGTACGCATGCTTTCGTCGATAAAACCGTTTTCCCGCAGGAGCTTTTCATTGTTGCCGGACACGCAGACCATGCCGGAAAGCTTACTCAAAATTCCGTGCCAGTCGTGATGGGCCAAACCAGTATCATAAGGCTGGCTGCCCTTTTCCAGACGCAGGGAATTTTCGCCGCAGGCGCAGTAAGCGGGGATGCCCAGCGCTTCGCCCACCCGGGCGGCGGTCAGACCGCACTGGTAGATAAAATGGCCGTACACCAGCGCCGGCTGCAGCTTTTCCCGACGGATCGTGCGCATCACGCTGCGGAAATGATTGTCCATGGAACACTTCATGGTCTGCTTCCGGGAGGACAGATGCAGATAATACGGCCTATAAATGCGGACCACACTACCCTTTGCGGTGAATTCCTCTGTTTTGTAAGGCGTCCGGTCTGCGGTCTGAAGAAGGCTTCTGCCTACGATCCGAGGCGCGATAACGGCGCAGTCGTAGCCCATATCCGCAATCGCACAGATCAGATGCTTGGCAAACACACAGCCATTGGCTGTTTTCGTTGGATAGGAATCCAGGATAAAACAAATTTCTTTGTTCATTCGCTTGCTCCTAAGAAATAATCAGTTTTCGTTGTTCAGCTTTTGGAAAATCGGGGCGTACTGGCTTTCCCAGGTCATATATTGCTGGGCGTATGCTCTCATTTTTGCGGGATGATCGGGGTCCTGACGCATCTTCAGCGCAAAGTCCACGATCTGCTGCATATCGGGAACAGAGTCGTCGTTGGAAACCTTCAGCCAAAATGCTTCTTCCGCATGATCCAACGCAGGATCTTCAATGGAGCAAAGGAAGGGGAGACCTCTTGCGGTGTATTCCCGTACCTTCAGCTCGGAAGTAGCATTTAATTTTTTGGTGTATTGCGCAAGGGCATTTGCGCCAACATCGCAAAGATCAAACATTTTGGATAATTCTTCGCCGTACAGCTTTCCGTGAAAAAGCACCCGGTCCTCCACATGCAGGTCGCTTGTTAATTCTTTCCATTGGGGGAGCATGCCACCGTCGTTACCACCTACCATGTGCAGGATGACTTTTTGGCTGCCGCTGTACTGGCTGACGGAGCGAATGAGCCGGTCATAGCCATGCCAATAACTCATGGAAGCCAGGGCAAGAATATGGACTTCATCACAGGCAGCTACCGGTTTCCGTAAAGGAATAGCGGACACATCAACGCCATTGTCGATGACGGCCACAGGTTTGTTGTGGAGTGTTGTCAGACCCTTACTGTCTTCGGTGAAGATCAGAACAAACAGATCAATCAAGGTGTAGAGCTTTTCTTTCCAGTGCTTTGAATACATGGAGAACGCTTTACGCAGTAGATTCATCGGTTCTTCGCCGATCTTGACATAAGTAGGGATCTCGTAGAGGATCTTTGCGCCTTGCGCATGCAGCTTCCGGGCGACTTTGCAGGAGCTGGGCCAGGCGGGAGCGCCTCTCCAATAAACATAGTCAAAGTGGACCAAGTCGGCAGCTTTTCTGACGGCCCGATGCATGTCCGCATATACCTTGGTATGGAAATACATGGGCAAACGAGTAGTTGCTTTGCTGATGCGTTCGGCCTTTGCGTCATGCATCAGGTAAAAGTATTCTCTATCAAAAACAAGATGATAGACATCTAATCCCAAATTCCGGAAGGCTGCCAGCTGGCCGTCGAATTTCCCCCGGAGATTAAAGTCCTCATAAATAGGGTATCTGACGATATATAAAAGCTTCTTTTTCATAAGAACTCCTGACACTTTTGCGAAGTGGGCATACAGCCCCAATTTTGCAGGATACATTATAATACAAATTACGGGAAAAGTAAACAGCTATTCCCGGAGAAAAGGTGGAAACAACAAGAAAAAGGGCCTCCGAATTTGGAGGCCCTTACATAATGAAAAGGAATTATCAAGGCTGCTATCTTTTCAGTGCCGCAACAGTCTGAGCAACAACCTTCTTTTTATCAAAAACGACTTCCATATGTACCCGGCCGGCCTGTCCCATGGCGGCACGCTCCTGCCAGGAGAGCGCCATAAAGCGCACCAAAGCTTCATACAGACTATCCGCATTTCGAGGCTCACACAAGAAACCGCTGACGCCATCCACAACGGCTTCCTTGCAGCCGTGGATGTTGGAGGTAATCAAAGGCCTGCCCGTAGAAGCGGATTCCAAATTGGTGTTGGCCATGCCCTCATGCCAGCTGGGCAGCACAAAGCAGTGGGCTTGCCGGATAAAGGGGCGTACATCCTTTTGAAATCCGTGGTAATGCAGCCAGCCCTCTTGAACATACTCCTGGATCACTTCGCTATAGTCCTCTTCATAGCCGCCCAGCATATCCAACGAGCAGGGAAAGCCTTCACGGTGCAGTCGCCGCATGGCGGCAAACAGTTCGTCCACACCTTTTTCCCGCATGATTCTGCCTACAAAGAGGAATTTGGTGATGGAAGATTCTGTAGGGTAGGGCGTGTAAAGGAAGTGCTCTGTATTCACACCGGCACCGCTGAGCAGACAGGTCTGCTCTTTTTTTGCAACGTTTTTTTCCAAAAGGATCTGTTGGTTTTCGGCGTTCTCAAAAAAGACCACCTTTGCCTTTTTTAGGGCAGTGCGGTAGAGCATGGTGACCACATTGCACAAAGTGCCTCTCTTCTGAAAAGCGGTACCGAGGCCGGTGATGTTGACCGCATAGGGGATCTTTAGCATGCGGCAGGCAATACCGCCGTAGATATTGGGCTTGATGGTATAGGTGATTACCAAATCCGGCTTTTCCCTGCGGAGTAATTTCCAATAGCGCAGAAACAGCTTGGCATCTTTGATGGGATTGATACCGCGTCGATCCAATGGAATACTTACAATAGAGCAGCCCAGCTCTTCCAGCTCGCAAACTCTGCCGCAATCCGGCACGGAAACAGCTATGCTGCCCATCTGAGCCAGCTGCGCGATCAGCTCTCTGCGGAAATTGTACAGCCCGCCGCTGCTGTTGGCCAATATCAAGATCTTACTGTGCATCCTTCTGCCTCCTAAATTCACGGAATTTCATCACCAAAAGGTAGTCTCATGCAGGCTGCTGTTTTTATATTCGTATTTGTAATTATATCATCTTTTTCGACAAAAGTAAACCGTAAAAGGGACAAAAACCACAAACAGGCGGCACCCGGGTGGGTGCCGCCTGTTAAAAACAGTGGGATTTACAGCCAGATCAATTTATGCGTAGGGGACAAGCTCAACCGTGTAGCCGGCGGCCCGGAGGGTATCCACCAGGCCATTGTGGTCGTTCAGCAGGTGGGCAAGACCCACGGCGAAGAAGACCACATCGCCGCTTTCCAGGTACTCGATGGCCTTTTTCAGCATGCCGTCATTGCGGTCGTAGCTCATGGCGGTGTTGTACTCCTCCAGCAGATCCTTCTGAGCCTCATACTCTGCAAGCTCTTCCTCGGTCCAATCGGAGGTGTCCACTTCGTCGGACAGGTACTCACGCAGCACGGCCTCGTCGCCCTGGCACCACATTTCAAAGAGCTCGTTGACGCCAGCAAAATAATCCGCGCCGGTGTATTCCACGCTGCCTGCCAGCAGCTCCTCGTGGAGTTCTTCAGACCAGCTGGTGAGCATCTCGATCTGGAACAGGCTGGATTCCACTTCCAGGATCTCCTTTTCCTGCTCATGGGCCAGCTTGGTCAGCCGCTCCTCCACGCCCTGCTCAGAGGTCAGGGTCTGACCCTGGCGCATGAAGAAGTTCTCAATGCCCTGGCTCCAGATGGAGGGCTTCATGTACTCGGCATTCATGTTGTAGTTGCCGGTGGCCTTCACATACTTCAGGGCCTTGGTGTACAGCTCTTCGTCGATATGGTCAGCAATGGTGGTGCCGTCATCGTAGAAATACAGGTCGGAGACCTGGTCGGACAGCTCGTCGTCCTCTTCCATCTGCTCATCGAAGGCCTCGGTATCGCACTCCAGGGCCAGCGCATCGGAGGCGGCAAAGGCGTCATAGATCTCCTGGGGCAGGTAAGCGGTGCGCTCGTCGCCCACATGGATGGTGCCCAACAGCCACATCTCCTGGCCATTGTCGCCGGTCACATGGTAGAACAGTGGGGTTGCCTTCTGCTCCGGCTCTGCCTCGGGAGGCATTTTATCGGTGACTTCCTTGTAAGCACCCAGGGAGGGGAGGGTATAGGAAATATCGTTCTGGCAAGTCAAAACATACGGATCGCCTTCAATGGTATGGGTGCCCTGATAGGAGAAACCCACTGCTACAGGCATGCCGGTGAACTTATCCACAGACATGTAACCGATGACTTCGTCGGTGGTGTAGGCGCTGGCCAGGGAATTCAACAGACCGGGATTCTGAAACAGCGTAGCGCAAATAATGCTCTGCTCCATATTGCCGAAATCCTCGTTGAGCGTGAATTCCATATAGTACAGACTGCCAAGATCTTCCACAGTTACATCTGTCCAGTATTCAGGCTTCAATGCATTTGACAGCAAATTCTGCCTGTAATAATCCCGGATCTGCTGCTTGGAGATCTGATTGTTGATGGTGGTAGGCACGCCGTCGTTTTCCGTGTATACATACCTGCCGTTCTGATAATTTTCTTCCAGGGTGTAGGTGTCGTCTGCGTTGTTGGCGTAGTCCATAAGGTATACGTCCGTTACGAACTTACCCATCATGTCCTTTTCTGTATCATAGAAATCAACGGTTTGGACTTGATTGCGAACCACGCCGGCGGCCTGGGAGAACATGCTGCTCACTCCGGAGAGCGTACCGGAAATAGCCTGGTCCTTCAGGTTTTCCGCCTGCAGGAACAGCCACAGAGCATCCGGGGACTGGAGCGGGGTGTACATGTAGCGGGCGGCCTCCGGGGGCAGGGTCACAGCTTCAGCCTGGGCACGGGGCTTGGACTCGGTGGTCCAGGTGACGCTCACAGAGCCGTAATCATAGGTCACGGTGTAGGCCATGGCGGTCAGCTTGCCGCCGGTCACGGTAGCGGTACCGGAGGCCTCCACCAGCTCTGCGTCTGCGGGCATGGCCCAGACTTCGGCGGCGGTGGGGGCGGCAAAGGAGATGGTGGCGGTGTCGCCTTCCTCGGTAACGGTCACATCCTCATACAGAGAAATGTCCAGCAGGACGACCGGCACATAGCGGTTTGCCAGGTCTTCTGCGGCCAGGGGCGCAGAGAACTGCACCTGGTCTTTCAGCTCGATGTACAGGGTGCCATCGGAGTATGTTTCCAGGTACTGGGCTTCGGTGGCTACGACTTTTTGTTCATCGTCCAGATCCCAGTAGTTGGTGGTCTCTTCCCAGCTGGACTGGGGATTTTCCGTACCCATGCCGGTATAGGTCAGCACGGCAGAGGTCTCTTCGGTCAGGGTCTCATTGCCGAAGGTGGTGGTCTTGGTGGAAGTTACATCCAGGGTCACATCGCCGGCGCTCAAAGCTGCTGTGGCATCCGCATAGATCTGCGCAGCGTCGGGAGCAGGCTCGGTGGCGGGCTCGGTGGAAGGCTCGGTGGAGGGCTCTTCCACCTGGGGCTTCTGGCAGCCGAACAGAGTAAATACCATCACGGCAGCCATCAAGAGAGCCAAAAGTCTCTTTTTCATGATCGTTCCTCCTTTGATCGGGTCACGGACCCGTATTGTCCGGGCAAACTTTCTGACTTGCCCGGCAAGTTGTCTTTTGCTGCTTTCTTTCTGATTTTAATATATCATGGCAGCGGGGAATTTGCAATACAGCCTTATCATTATGTATATCGTTTAAAACGGGTGTTTTGTTGCAGGAAATTGAAAAAAGTATAAAAACAGCGCAGCGGGGATGCCGCTGCGCTGCTGTAAAAGGAAAAGTTATCTCTTGACTCGTGCGTTGCCGCCCCAGACGCTCCAGACCACGTCTTCGTCAGCAGGCTGTGCGTAGTCGGTCAGGAAGGTGGTTGCCAGTGCGCCGGAAGCCCAGCCGAACTGGATCCACTTTTCGGATTCCCAGCCGCGGAGGATGCCGTAGAGCATGCCGCCCACGAAGCCGTCGCCGCCGCCGATGCGGTCCAGGACGGTGATCCGGCGAGGCTCGACCACATGCCACTCGTCACCGGCCAGCATAATGGCGCCCCACAGGTGGGAGTTGACATTTTCAACCTGGCGCAGGGTGGTGGCGAACACGGAAGCATTGGGGAACTGCTCCTTGACCCGCTTGATCATCTCCTTGAAGGAGTCGATCTTGGCAGCGATGTCCTTGCCGCCGGCCTCGGGGCCCTGGACGCCCAGGCACAGCTGGAAGTCCTCCTCGTTGCCGATGAGAATGTCGGAAACAGAGGCGATCTCGGTGAAGATGTCGTGCAGCTCCTGCTCACGGCCCTTCCAGAAGGAAGCACGGTAGTTCAGGTCGAAGGAGATCAGCGTGCCGTACTTCTTGGCGGCTCTTGCCAGCTCCAGGCAGAAAACGCTGGTGTCATGGGACAGAGCGCCGATGAGGCCGGACAGATGCAGGATAAGTCGGAGGCCAAGCGGTCTTAGGAAGAC
>JAZUNW010000047.1:0-4420 GCA_045604325.1 Faecousia sp.
AAATGATCGTTTACCGTACCACCAAAAATGCTGTCATCCCGAGCGGAGTGAAACGGAGCCGAGGGATCTTGGCACCGATTTTAATGCAAATATAAACGAAATGCGTAGATTCCTCGACTCGCTGACGCTCCCTCGGAATGACAACCTTGGTGGTGCTTACTAAGATAAACGATCATTTATATTCTTTTCGCCAAGGGCTCCGAGTGCTCCTGCAGGATCAAAAGGTCGGAAATAATGGTATTGGAAAGCAAAAATCCTTCCGGTGTCAGCCGCCAGCGGCCGCCCTCCATTTTAAGGGCGTGTCCGTATTTGCGGCAGCGCTCCATGTATTCATCCAATTGTCCAAAAGGCAGCAGGAAATTGCGTTCATATTCCTCTGCCTGGATGCCGTAGGTGGTACGCAGGCGCATCATCAGATATTCGCCTGCCCGCTCACGGGGCGGCACTTCCTGCATTTCGGCGATGACCTGACGGCCATCCAACACACCTTCGATATAGCCCCGCAGGTCCCGTACCATGGTAAACCGCTTGCCTGCAAAATCGGAGCTGGCATCGGGACCAAAACCCAAATATTCGCCGCCGGTCCAGTATTTCATGTTGTGCCGGGATTCATAGCCCCGCTTACAGAAATTGGAGATCTCATACTGCCGGTAGCCCTTGGTCCGCAAAATTTCCACGCCCGCCATATACATATCCGCCTGAGCATCGTCATCCGGCAGCCGCATGAGGTCACGGCTTTCACAAAGGGGCGTGCCTTCTTCCAATTTCAGTCCGTAGCAGCTGATGTGCTCCGGCTTTAAGGCCAGCACATTCTGCAGCGTCGCTTCCCATGCTTCCCGGCTTTGTGCCGGCAGACCGTACATGAGGTCCAACGAGAGGTTCTTAAAGCCCGCCCGGCGAATCTGCTTTACCGCATTCACCGCCTGCTCATAGTTATGGGGTCTTCCCAGCTTTTCCAAAATCCGGTCGTCGTCGCACTGGATGCCGAGACTGACCCGGTTAAAGCCCTCGCTGCGCAATCTCTTCAGCAGCTTGGGAGAAACGGAATCGGGATTTGCTTCAAATGTGATCTCCGCGTCAGAACGGACATGAAACGCCTTTCGAACAGCAGCCAAAATCACGGCCATGCCGTCTGCCCCAAAAAAGCTGGGAGTTCCGCCGCCAAAATACACCGTATCTACGCTGTAATTCGGTGCCAGAGGGCCGGTTTCCCGGATGTGGGTGCAGATGGCGTCCAGATAGCCGTCCATAAGTCGGTCGTCTTTGGTGGTCAGGGAGTAAAAATCGCAGTATTGGCACTTGCTGCGGCAAAAGGGCACATGGATATATATGCCCAGCGGGGTCTTTTCTTTTCGTCCGAGTATTGCCATAGCTTCCCCTTATACCGGCTCAGACTGAACAGCATCGCCACTATAGCGCAGCGACAAGGTCTCCGGTGCGGTAGCCAATGCATCAAAGAACCGCTGCTGGTGTTGCTTCTTGTGACGCCCGCCGAAATCCGCCCGGAATGAAACCCGGTAGCCATCGGCAAGAGCCTCAGCAGAAAGATTTTTGATGGTGCCCTGCTCGGTCTTTACCTGCTCGTTGACCAGCTTGAGGGTAGCAGCAATGTCAGCCGTATCCAGCACATATTCCTCCCGAATGCCGCCGCTTTTCATCAGCTTGCTCTGCAGCCACTCAAAGAATGTCAGCGTAACAAAGATGAACACCATGCCGAAGACGGCCAGCGTATAGTAGCCAAAGCCTGCGGCGATGCCAAGGCATGCCACAGCCCACACGCTGGCAGCGGTAGTCAGCCCCTTAACGGAAAAACCCTCCCGCATAATGGTGCCTGCGCCCAAAAAGCCCACGCCGGTAATAACCTGTGCGCTAAGACGGGCAGGGTCAGCTGTAGAGCCAAGGGCAGAATATTGGTGAAACAGCAGCTCACCGGTAATGGATACGGCGCAAGCGCCCAGCGCTACCAGAATGTGGGTACGCATGCCCGCAGGGCGGTGGGTATATTCCCGCTCCGTACCGATCACAAGGCCCACCAGCATGGCGCAGGCCAGCCGCAGGCAGACCTCCCCCATACCGGGCTCCATGGTAATGATGGAATTCCAAAGTTCAGTCCAGTTCATAAGGACACTCCTTTCAAATTTCAGTTTGTCGTGCAGTTTCATGACCTTCCCCCTGGGGGGAAGGTGGCGCGCAGCGCCGGATGAGGGGCAAAAGGTGTTCACATTTCCCCTCTTCAGTCAAAAATCAAAGATCTTTGCCAGCTTCCCCCTAAGGGGAAGCTTTTGCGGCTGCGCCGCGAACAGCGCGACAGGCCGCAATTTATCAGTCTTCGTCCAGCTTGAGGACGGCCATGAAGGCTTCACTGGGAACGGATACCGTACCGAAGGTACGCATCCGCTTCTTGCCTTCCTTCTGCTTTTCCAGCAGCTTCTTCTTACGGGTAATATCGCCGCCGTAGCACTTGGCAAGCACGTCCTTGCGCAGGGCCTTGATGGTCTCACGGGCGATGATCTTGCCGCCGATGGCAGCCTGCACCGGGATCTCGAACTGGGCGCGGGGGATGTTCTCCTTCAGCTTTTCGCAGATCTTGCGGGCACGGGGATAGGCATTGTCCGCAAAGAGGATAAAGCTGAGGGCGTCCACAATGTCGCCGTTTAAGAGAATGTCCAGCTTTACAAGGCGGCTGGGACGGTAGCCGATGAGCTCATAGTCCAGGCTGCCGTAGCCCCGGGTGCGGCTCTTTAAGGCATCAAAGAAATCGTAAATGATCTCGTTCAGAGGCATTTCGTAGTGCAGCTCCACACGGTTTGCGTCCAGGTACACCATGTCCTTGAATTCGCCACGTCGGGAAGTGGCCAAATCCATAATGTTGCCCACATATTCCTGGGGGCTCATGAGATTGACCTTCACAAAAGGCTCTTCCGCCAGCTGAATGTCCATGGGGTCGGGGAAGTCAAGGGGATTATCCACCATAATGACCTCACCGGTGTTCTTTGTAATACGGTAAACAACGTTGGGTGCTGTGGTGATGAGATCAAGGTTATATTCTCTTTCGAGGCGCTCCTGAATGATCTCCATGTGCAGCAGTCCAAGGAAACCGCAGCGGAAACCAAAACCCAGCGCGATGGAGCTTTCCGGCTCGTAGACGAAGGATGCGTCGTTCAGCTTCAGCTTTTCGAGGGCATCCCGCAGGTCCTGATACTTAGCGCCGTCGGCAGGGTACACGCCGGAAAACACCATGGGCTGCACCGGCCGGTAGCCTGGCAGGGGCTGGGGTGCGGGGTTTTCGATCGCTGTGATGGTGTCGCCCACCTGGGTGTCAGAAACGGTCTTGATGGATGCGGTGATGTAACCGACCTCGCCTGCGCCCAAGGCATCTCTGGGAATCAAGCCCTTGGGGCTCATGGTGCCCACTTCCACCACCTTGTACTGGGCGCCGGTGGCCATCATGCGGATATCCATGCCGGGCTTGACCGTGCCTTGCTTGATGCGGGTGTAGACGATAACGCCCCGGTAGCTGTCGTACTGGCTGTCGAAGATCAGCGCCTGCAGAGGTGCGCTCCGATCACCCTCGGGGGCAGGGATTCCCTGCACGATCATTTCCAGCACCGCGTGGATGTTGATGCCGTTCTTTGCGGAGATCTCCGGGGCATCCTCGGCAGGAATGCAGATAATATCCTCGATCTCCGCCTTGACCTCTGCCGGTCTCGCAGAGGGCAGGTCGATCTTGTTGATAACCGGCAGTACCTCCAATCCTGCATCGGTGGCTAGGAAGGTGTTGGCCAATGTCTGTGCCTCCACGCCCTGGGATGCATCCACAACCAGCACTGCACCCTCGCAGGCGGCAAGGCTGCGGGAAACTTCGTAGTTAAAGTCCACATGGCCAGGGGTGTCGATGAGGTTCAGCGCGTAAACTTCGCCGTCATCTGCGTGATAAGTAAGGGTGGCGGCGGTTGCCTTGATGGTAATGCCCCGCTCCCGCTCCAAATCCATGGAATCTAATATCTGCTCCTCCATCTCCCGGTGATCGATGGCATTGCACTCCTCCAGCAGTCGGTCTGCCAGGGTAGACTTGCCGTGGTCAATATGGGCAATGATGGAAAAATTTCTGATTTTCGAAAGTTCCGTCATAAGCTTTACCTCTGTATCGTAGATGTCAAATTTCAGTTTGCCGCTGAGTTGCAAACATCAAACTGTCTTGTCATCCCGAGCGAAGTCGAGGGATCTTGGCACCAATTTGACTGCATATATCCTATTAGTGCGTAGATTCCTCGATTCTGCTTCGCGAATGTTATCGTATGCTTGCCGCTGGCAAGCATGATGATTGAGATTCGCTACGCTATACTCGGAATGACATCTTAGGGAAGCCTCTACCCGATAAACCGCAATTTACTGTTTCTTCTTCCGCTTGCTGAGCTTG
>JAZUNW010000048.1:0-3323 GCA_045604325.1 Faecousia sp.
GCCGCAGTGCTCAAGCACTGCGGCCTTTCTTATTCTTCAATCGCACGAATATCCAAGTGATAATCCACTACTCCGGATGCGGTGTTTTCGATCTCAATGTCATATACAAGATCAATAAATCCACCTTCCGGTGTAAGATCAAACAGCATCTGACGAGCTGTAACTGCGATCATCAATGCGCCAAAATCCATCTGGTACAGAGAATCGTGGGTCTGTCCCTGCTTGAAAACCATCTGAGAATTCAAGCCGCCGGTGCGTTTCAGCGTAATCTCGCCGGGAGTAACGCGAAAAGTTGTGGTAACGCCACGCAAACCCGTAAGATCACTTTCTTCATAGCAAATATCCCAGCCGCCGTCATGAAATTCCATAGTGCCTTCCGTCGTGAGCTCAATGACTTCCGGCTCCTGATCGGCATAGGCCTGACGGCCGCAGATATGCAGAAAAACTGGCTTTTTCATTTTACATTCTCCATTGCGAGCTGCAGCAGTTCATCGATCAGCTGACCGCCGGGAATACCGCTGGCCGCAAACAGCTTAGGATACATAGAAATCGAAGTGAAACCGGGAATAGTGTTGATCTCGTTAAACACAACACGCTCGCCCTCGTAGGTCACAAAGAAATCCACACGGCTCATGCCCTGACAGCCCACAGCGCTATACACCTTGATCGCCTGCTCCCGAACCAGTTCCGCAATTTCCTCGCTGATACGTGCGGGAATGTAGGCAACAGAGGTGTCGGTGATATACTTGGCATCGTAATCGTAGAATTCCGCACCGGAATCGATCTCGCCGCACTCGGACGCCACGGGGCTATTGTTGCCCATGACGGCCACTTCCACTTCCCGGCCATGGATAAACTCCTCAACCAAGATCTTACTGTCAAAAGCACCAGCTTTCAGCAGAGCAGACTTAAGGTTTTCCCGGTCAGTAGCCTTGGAAACACCAACGGAAGAGCCAGTACCCGCAGGCTTGACAAAAACCGGATAGGAAAATTTCTTCTCGAGGCCATCCAGCACACTATCCATGTGGCTTTCCAGCTCATTGCTGCGGACCAAAGCCCAGTCTGCCTGCGCAACGCCCGCCTGATCGACCACCAACTTGGTCAGTGACTTATCCATGGCAACAGCCGATGCAGCAACATGGGGGCCCACATAGGGGATGCCCGCCAGCTGCAGCAGGCCTTGGACGGTACCGTCCTCGCCGTTTTCACCGTGGAGCACCGGGAACACCACGTCGATCCACTCCCGAACAACGCAGTCACCCTCAAAACTCAGCAGACCCTGTCCCCTCACCGGAGAGATAGCGGCTCTGCGGTTTTCGGGACACTTTTCCCACTCGCCGCTGGGCAGCATAGAATAGTCCGTGCCGCCAAACAGCACCCAATCGCCGCCCTTGGTAATACCAACGGGGTAGATATTATATTTTTCCGAGTCCAACTGCTTAAGCACATATTCTGCAGAACGAAGAGAAACCTCATGCTCCGGGCTGATCCCGCCAAACAGAACACAAACACTCAGCTTTTTCAAATCCATCGCCTCGTTTTCATACATTGTCAAATGCTGTTATTTCAGCAGTGCCTCACCGGCACGGTAAATATCGCCTGCGCCCACCGTCAGAATAATATCCCCTGGCTGAGCAAGGGCTTTCAGCTGCTCCGTCACATTGGGAAGTGTAGCACAATAGTAACTGCCGGGAATCCGGTCAGCTAGATCTTTGGAAGAGATGCCAATGGTATTGCGCTCCCGGGCAGCGTAAATTTCAGCCAGCACCACCACATCTGCCTTTTGTAGCTGCTCTACAAAATCGTCAAACAGCGCTTTTGTACGGGTGTAGGTATGGGGCTGGAAGGCAAGTATCATCCGCTTGTAGCCCATGGACTGAACCGCCTCAATAGTGGCAGCCAGCTCACCGGGATGATGGGCATAATCATCGTACACATCCGCACCGTTAAACTGACCCTTATGCTCCAGCCGCCGTCCTGCGCCGTGGAAAGAGGCCAATCCGTGCTCCACCGCCTCACCGGGGATTCCCAACATCCACGCAACACCTGCTGCCGCCAAAGCATTGGCAGCATTGTGGTGACCGTAGACAGGCAGCTCAAAGTGGCAGTACTTTTCTCCATCACAGATCACATCAAACCGGCGCCAGTCGGTGGAGACGGCGCTGGCGTGGATGCGGTTGCCTTCCGAGAAGCCAAAGGTGACATAGTCAAGGCCGGCAAGAGTGTCCACCGTATTCTGATCGTCGCCGTTGGCAAGGATACCACCGGTGGACAGCTCACAGAACTTGCGGAAGGATTTTTCCACATCCTGCAGATCCTTGAAATAGTCAAGATGATCTGCCTCAATGTTCAAAACCACTGCCAAAGTAGGGAAGAAATTCAGGAAGGAATCGCAGTATTCACAGCTTTCCAGCAGGATCGTATCGCCGTCACCTACCCGATGTCCTGCGTGCAGCAAGGGCAGATATCCGCCGATCATCACGGTGGGATCTTTCTCCGCCTCCATCAGAATGTGGGCAACCATAGAGGTCGTGGTGGTCTTGCCGTGGGTGCCGGAAATGCAGATGGCATTCTTATACGCCCGCATAATAACGCCCCAAGCCTGTGCCCGCTCAAAGACGGGTATGCCCGCAGCACGGGCACCGGCGATCTCGGGGTTGTCATTATGTACCGCAGCGGTGCGGATAATGCAGTCAGCGCCCTCGATGTTCTCCGCATTGTGGCCGATATGGACAGTGATGCCCTTGTCCACCAATTCCTGCGTAGATGCTGAACTGCTCATATCCGAACCGGACACCTGAAGGCCCATGCCCTTCAGCACAAGACCCAAAGGTCGCATAGAAACGCCGCCAATACCCACAAGATGCACCCGCTTGCCGGGTTGTAAATACTTTTGAAGTTCCAAGGTCTCGTAATGCATAGTCATTACAACTCCAATGTAATTATTTCATTAACTAATTTATTATATAACATTTCTTGCAGATTTACAACTACAAATATCGCAATGGTGTTGTTAGCATAAAAACAACCTCGCTACCGAAGCAGCGAGGTCTATAATATGTTCGCATTACCTATCTTCCCGGGCAGTCGCCCGCCAAGTATTGTCGGCGTACGTGTGCTTAACTTCTGTGTTCGGGATGGGAACAGGTGGACCCACACGACAATCAATACGAACTTATTAACTTTGGTGACCCATACCGGATTCGAACCGATGTTAACGGCGTGAGAGGCCGCTGTCTTAACCACTTGACCAATGGGCCATTGGTGCACCTTCAGGGACTCGAACCCGGGACCCACTGATTAAGAGTCAGTTGCTCTACCAA
>JAZUNW010000049.1:0-2628 GCA_045604325.1 Faecousia sp.
TTTGCCGCCATTCGGGAAGCCGCTTGGCGTGTGCTGGGCATGAAGCCCTACCCTGTTCAGCTCATCGGCGGCATCATTTTGCACCAGGGCCGCATCGCCGAAATGAAGACCGGCGAAGGCAAGACCTTGTGGCTATTTTGCCCTGCTATCTGAACGCCCTCACCGGCCGGGGTGTTCACGTGGTCACCGTCAATGAATACCTTGCCAAGCGCGACTCGGAATGGATGGGCAAGGTCTACCGCTACATGGGCCTTACCGTGGGACTCATCATCCCCGGCATGACCCCGGCAGAGCGCCGTGTCAGCTATGCCGCGGACATCACCTACTGCACCAACAACGAGCTGGGCTTTGACTACCTGCGGGACAACATGGCCATCTACAAGCAGGAGCTGGTACAGCGCGGTCACGCATTTGCCATCGTGGACGAGGTGGACTCTATCTTAATCGACGAAGCCCGTACCCCCCTTATCATTTCCGGCAAGGGCGAAGACTCCAGTAAGCTCTACGAAATGGCAGACCAGTTCGTATCCACCTTGCGCAAGCAGGTCTTTGCCAAGACCGAGGACAAGGAAGTGCAGGATAACTACGACTGCGACTACTTTGTAGATGAAAAAGCCCGCACCGTATCCTTAACCGCCAGCGGCATTGCCAAGGCGGAAAAGTTCTTTGGCGTGGAAAACCTCTCCGATCAGGAGAACACCACCCTTTCCCACCACATCAATCAGGCCATGAAAGCCCGTGGCCTTATGAAAAAGGACATCGACTATGTCATCAAGGACGGTCAGATCATCATCGTTGATGAATTCACCGGCCGTCTGATGTATGGCCGCCGCTACAACGAGGGCCTGCACCAGGCCATTGAGGCCAAGGAAAAGGTCACCGTTGCCAGCGAAAGCAAGACCCTTGCCACCATCACCTTCCAAAACTTCTTCCGGCTTTATGACAAGCTTTCCGGCATGACCGGCACTGCTTTGACGGAACAGGAAGAATTTGCAACCATCTATCGGCTGGATGTGGTGGAGATCCCCACCAATAAGCCCATCGCCCGATTGGACCACTCCGATGTGGTATATAAGACTGTTGCCGGCAAGTACCGTGCCATCGTGGAGCAGGTGAAAAAATGCAACGCCAAGGGTCAGCCCGTGCTGGTTGGCACCATTTCTATCGAGCGCAGCGAGCTTTTGAGTAAGCTTTTAAAGCGGGAAGGCATCAAGCACAATGTGCTCAACGCCAAGTACCACGAGCAGGAAGCGCTCATCGTTGCCCAGGCAGGTCAGTTTGGCGCTGTTACCATTGCCACCAACATGGCAGGCCGTGGTACGGACATCATGCTGGGCGGTAATGCCGAATTTATGGCAAAATCCGAACTGCGCAAGGGTGAGACCCCTGAGGAACTGCTGGCTGAGGCCGACTCCTACGCAGAAACCGACAACCCCGAGGTTTTGGCTATTCGGGAAAAGTATCAGCAGCTGCTTACAAAGTTTAAGGCAGAGATCGCCAGCGAGGCAGACAAGGTCCGTGCTGCCGGCGGCCTGTTTATCATCGGCACAGAGCGCCACGAATCGAGACGTATCGACAATCAGCTCCGTGGCCGTGCCGGCCGTCAGGGCGATCCCGGTGAAAGCCGTTTTTATCTGAGCCTGCAGGACGATCTGATGCGTCTTTTCTCCACCGACCGGGTCATGGGCATGATGGACTCCCTCGGCCTTGACGAGGACACCCCCATCGATGCCAAAATCCTTTCTAATGCCGTGGAAAACGCCCAGAGAAGTGTGGAATCCCGTCACTTCCGCTCCAGAAAGAGCGTTCTCGAATACGACGATGTGATGAACACCCAGCGTGAGGTCATCTATGCTCAGCGCCAGAAGGTGCTGGACGGCGAGGACCTGCGGGAGAACATCCTCTCCATGCTGCGAAGCGTGCTGGATGGCTACGAAGCCGAGGAGCTGCGGCGTTTTGAGGGCATATTCTTCCCCAAGGGCACAGTTACGGACGAGCCGGATGCAGATGCCCTCTATGAACTGGCTGTGCAGACTTATGAAAAGAAAGAAGCCTCCGTTACACCTCCCGTCATGCGGGAGCTGGAGCGGGTCGTCATGCTGCGTGTGGTGGACGAATACTGGATGGACAACATCGATGCCATGGACGATCTGAAACAGGGCATCGGTCTGCGGGCTTACGGCCAGCATGACCCCGTTATCGCCTACAAAGAAGAAGGCTACCAGATGTTTGAGGCCATGATTAACGCCATCCGGGAAGAGACGGTGCGCCGTCTGTTCCAGGTGCAGCTGCGGCCTCAGCAGGAGGTTAAGCGCGTGAAGGTCGCCAAGGAGACCGGCACTTCCGCACCGGACAAGACTGTGAAAAAGCAGCCCGTCCGCAATTCCGCGACCAAAGTAGGCCCCAATGACCCCTGCCCCTGCGGCAGCGGCAAGAAGTATAAGAAATGCTGCATGCAGAAAGATAAGCAAACTGATATGTAACCACAAATGATCGTTTACCGTACCACCAAAAATGCTGTCATCCCGAGCGGAGTGAAACGGAGCCGAGGGATCTTGGCACCGATTTTAATGCAAATATAAACGAAATGCGTAGATTCCTCGACTCGCTGACGCTCCCTCGGAATGA
>JAZUNW010000050.1:0-3278 GCA_045604325.1 Faecousia sp.
CCGAGCGGAGTGAAACGGAGTCGAGGGATCTTGGCACCGATTTTAATGCAAATATAAACGAAATGCGTAGATTCCTCGACTCGCTGACGCTCCCTCGGAATGACATCTCTGGTAGTGCTTGCTAAGTTAAACGATCATTTACCGCGACATCCCAAAAAGCACCGCCCGGAATTCTCCGGTCGGTGCTTTTTGTAAAAAATTCTTTTTCTCCGCTTTACCCCGCCCCCTTTCTGTGATAAACTATAAAAAACACTTCACTTTCGGGGGAATCTCCATGGAACTGCCGCAGATCAAAAAATTTAGATGGAACTATCTGGCGCTCTCTTTTCTCATCCCCTTTCTGGGGCTTTTGGCTACAATGGTCGTTGCTGGCTGCGCTCCCTTTGGGAAGAGCTCTCTTATGAGCTCTGACTGCTGGCACCAGTATTTTCCCTTCTTCAAGTCCTTCCGGCAGACACTTCTCAGCGGCGAAAGCCTGCTGTACAGCTTTCACATCGGCATGGGTATCGATTATTTGGGCCTCATCGCCTATTATCTTGCATCTCCCTTAAATCTTTTGAGCATTCTCGTGCCGGAAAGCTGGCTGCTGGGCTTCTTTAACCTGCTGATTCCGGTGAAGCTGAGCCTTGCGGGCCTGTTCTTTGCCATCTTTTTAAAAAAGCTGTTTGGCAAGGACGATCTTTCCCTGCCCCTGTTTTCTTCTTTTTATGCCCTCTGCGCATGGGCTATGGGCTATCAGTGGAACATCATGTGGCTGGATACCTTTGCTCTGCTGCCGTTGGTGGCGCTGGGTACGGTTTCTCTGTTGAGGGACAGAAAATTTGTCCTTTACACCGTTTGCCTGTTCCTTGCTATCTTCTCCAATTACTATATCGGCTTTTTTATCTGCATTTTTGTGCTGCTCGTGTTTATCTGCTACGAGATCTGCCGCTGCAAAAGCGTTTGGAGCTTTTTCCGGGATCTTGGCAGGATCGCTCTTTTCTCCATCCTTGCCATTGGCATGACTGCTGTGTTGGAGCTGCCGGCATTTGCCGCCCTGCAGACCACTTATTCCAGCGTCAACAAATATCCTGAAAACTTCTCCTTGAATATCATCACCGGCGACGCCGTCACCAAAGCCCGCACCGCATGGAATGCCTTTAAGGCTGCCAAGGAAGCCGGTGAGGGCGGTCTGCTGCAGCTTTGGTGGGAAGCCTTTACCTCCTCTCTGCCCCCCATTATGGAAGGCATGAAGAAGGTTGCCGGCAATATGAACGGTGGTCTTACCCCCACCTTCAAGGAGGGTCTGCCCAACCTTTACTGCGGTGTCGGCACGGTGATCTTCGCATTTTTGTTCCTCACCTGCAAGGAAGTCAAGCTGCGGGACAAGCTCTGCTCCGTGGTGCTGCTGCTGTTTTTCATGGTCAGCTTCCTGCTGCGGCAACTGGACTACATCTGGCACGGCTTCCACTTCACCAATATGATCCCCTACCGGTTCAGTTTCCTTTTCAGCTTCATACTGCTTTACATGGCATACCGTGCTTTTTTACTGCGGGAACACTTTAAACTGTGGCAACTGATCGTGGCAGGGATCCTAAGCATCGGCATCATCCTTTGCTACGAAGACCTTACTGACCCTGTTTATCTCATCTACAATGCCGTTTTCTTCATTCTCTACACTGCCGCATTGGTCTACACCTGGCTGCAGACCCGGCCCGTAACCGAAGAAGATGCAGAGAAACTGATTGTCGTCCAAAGAAACCGCAGCTACCACAAGGGTATTGCTTCTTATATTCTTGCAGGTGTGCTGACGCTGGAGCTTATGATGTGCGGCATCAATGCCGGTGCCCAATTCCCCTATGCAAGAGTGGCCAGCTATCCCAAGGGCGGTGCACACCTGCAAACCGTCACCGATTATATGCACCAGCGGGAAGACGACCTCTATTACCGTGCAGAAGTGACCCATGCGCAAACCTTGAATGACGGTGCCCTCATCGGTTACGACGGAATCACCACCTTTACAAGCTCTGCCAACGTAAATGTCACGAAGTTTATACAGAAATTGGGATACGCCGCAAAGGACAACTGGAATCGCTACTGCTTTGAAGAAAGCTCCCCTGTTTCCAATCTGTTCTTGAACCTCAAGTATATGATCGAGCGGGACGGTGATGTGGAAGAAAACTTCTGCTTTGATGAAGTTTACCAGCAGGACAGCGTGTATTTGCTGGAAAACAACGCCTACCTTCCCTTGGGATTTTTGGCAGAAAGCGCTTTGGGTGAGCTGGATTTCTCCGCTCCTTCTGCCAATGCTTTCGATTTCCAGAATACCCTCTTCACCGCCGCCACCGGTGTTGCAGAGGATGTGTGGACCGTAATTTCCTCGGATGCCCTGACCCTGGAAACCACCGGCACAGTCTCCATCTCTTCCCAGTCTATCGGCGGCTACTGCTCCTATACCAGCGGCTCAGCAACCGAAAAAAATAAGTATAACAACTCCATCGCCGGTTACCTGAAATATATCTACAAGGCAGATACCGCCGGATTCTTATGTATCGATGCCACCATGTCCGCCCGCAACAAATTCGATGTAAAGAAAAACGGCCAGCGGATCTTCTTTGAAGAGCAAACGGGATTAAACCAGACGTACTCCGCCTGCGAGGTGCAGCCCGGTGATGTGGTAGAATTCTGGATCGAGTGCAAGGCAAACGAAAAAGGAAACACAACCATTCGTGCCGGCATTATGGATCACGATGTTTTCCGCTCCGGTTACGACATTCTGAAAGCTTCCACTTTGGAACTGACGGAATTTACAAACACCCGGGTAGAGGGCACGATCCACTGTGACCGGAACGGTCTGCTCTACACCTCTGTTCCCCAGAACGGCGAAAACTGGTCTGTTACCGTGGACGGACAAGAAGCCGAGATCGTGCTGGTGGGCGATGCCATGATCGGCGTGGAACTGACAGAGGGCAACCATACGGTACGCCTGACCTATGAAAACAAGGCTTTCACGGCAGGTCTTGCTGTGTCCATCGCCTGTCTGCTGGTTTTCCTTTGCATCGTATTTATCGTGCATTATCTGCCCCAGATCCGCAGCAAAGGCAAATATGAGAAATAACCTTTTGCCCCGCAGGAATCCTGCGGGGCTTCTTTATCCGATAAATGATCGTTTAGCTTCGCAAGCACCAAAAAGTATGTCATTCCGAGGGAGCGTCAGCGAGTCGAGGAATCTACGCATTTCGTTTACATTAGCAGTGAAATCGGTGCCAAGATCCCTCGACTCCGTTTCACTCCGCTCG
>JAZUNW010000051.1:0-62313 GCA_045604325.1 Faecousia sp.
TACATTCATTTTTACAATTATGAGCGTATCCAGATAAAAACTGGAGTGGCGCCGCTAACGCTACGCCACTCCGCTTAAAACTTAATAATCTTACACAGGGCCTCTTTTTTTGTGCTGTCCGTACAAACTGGGGCAGTCTACGTTTGGCGGATGCCTTTTAAATAGAGTAATTATTCAAGACCCTTGACAATGGATACGATAATATCCGCAGCCTCTTCAACACCGATGACACCGGTGTTCAGGCAAATGTCATAGTTTTCAGCAGCGCCCCATGTTCTGCCGGTATAATGCTGGTAATTGAGCTTGCGGCGCTTGTCTTTTTCCTGGAGTCTTGCCTCAGGGCTCTTTTCGGATTCGCCGTAGAGCCGCACGATACGGTCAGCCCGGAAATCCATGTCCGCATGGATATAGGCGTGGAAAACATCATTACGGTCTTTGAGTATGTAGTCAGCGTTGCGGCCGACGATGACACAGGGACCTTTCCCGGCAAGCTGCAAAATGGCGCTGCACTGAATGTTCCACAGAAAATCGGCGGTGGAAAGTCCGTTCATGACACCGGGAACACCCTGAGGGGCAAAAGCATATGCAAGGAGCGTTTTTCCGGGTGCATGCTCACCGTGCTCTTCCACGAATTTCGGTGCGAAACCGGATTCCAGAGCGACATGCTCAACAAGCTCCTTGTCATAGAAAGGAATGCCAAGCTTTTCGGCCACAAGGTGACCAACGGTGCGGCCGCCGCTGCCGAATTGACGGCTGATGGTGATAATGTTCTTTTTCATGGAAAAACCTCCTTACCCGTATTCTAATTATATTATAACAGTACATTTTCGCCTTGTCAAAGAAAAAATGGAAACGGCTCAGTAACGCATTTCGCCCCGCAGTTCTTTTTGCACATAGTCGCTGATGGCCATATGGGGCTGCAACTGACGGATACGGAAGAGGAACTTCGTTACGATCAGTTCATAACGGAGCGGGTCTGTCATATAACACAGACCGTGACCCGCATCGGGGAATGTATGCAGCTCGGTATAAGGAGAACAGGCAGCAAAGATCCGCTTGCTCATTTCGCAGGGAACAAAGCGGTCGTCCTCGCCGTGTACCAGCAGGATCGGCACAGTTGCTTTTTTAACAGCATCTTCGGCGGTGCACTGTCTTAGCCGAAATCCGCCAAAAAGACGGGCCCCAAGCCGGATGAAGGGTGAGGCAAGTGCTGCCGGTATATGCCGATCCTGGCAAACCTTGAGGATAATGGTCTCAGGTGAAGAATAAGGGCAGTCCGCCATGATCGCCACAACATTATTGGGTAGTGGCAGCTCCGATGCCATCAGTACAGTTGCCGCGCCCATGGAAAGGCCGGACAGAATGATGGGAATGTCGCTGCCAAAACGGGAAGAAACATATTCTACCCAGCTGATACAGTCTTTTCGTTCGCAAATGCCGAATGTAATAACGCGTCCACCGCTTTTTGCATGTGCCCGCTGGTCTACCGCAAGGACATTAAAGCCCATTTTCTTTGCCAGCATAAAGCCGCCGGCACAGTCACGCAGTGCCATACTGCGGTAGCCATGAAAGAGGATCTGCACCGGGGCCCCGTCTTTTGTGTGGGAATATCTTGCATTGAGCCGAAGGCCGTCAAAGGATGTAATGGAGACGGACTCCCAATCTGTCTTTTCCATAATGCGCGAGATGGCAAACATATTGTCTTTAACGGCAGTGTATTGACTTCCCTTTGGCAGAGAGTAAAGATCTTCAGACCGGTCAGCAGGGGAGTGGAAGCATTCCAGATAGGTGTAAAAGGATATGGTAATAACAGCAATGGCAAGTACAAGGGAAGTGACGAAAATGACCATATAATACCTCCTGATAGTGTGGATAATATTATATCCATTCTATGTACTGTTAGTCAATGATGTGTTGACATTTTTCTGGCTTGCAGGTATAATAACAATGTAAACGAATGGTGTACGCATATACGAACAATAAGGGGGAATCATATGCATCTTCCAACAATTCGTGTCCTTAAGATTCTGGATACAGTCACCGAAGACAGCTGCGGCAAAAGACTATCCGATTTCAGCAGAGCGCTGGGTATTCCCAAGAGCACACTTCTACCGATTCTGCAAACCCTGTGCGAGCAGAATTATCTTACACAAAACGATTCCGGGCGCTATACAGCAGGTACGGCACTGTTTTCTCTCGGTGCTGCATTTTCCGGTTGTTTTCCTGTGCTGGAGTATGTCCGTTCTCAGCTTTCGGAAGTCGTTGATCTGATTGGGGAGACCTGTTACTGCGGTACGCTTTCTGAAGGGCAGGTTCTGTATCTTGAGAAGGTGGATTCCACACAGCCGCTGCGTGTTTTGACAAACACGGGCAAACGTCTTCCTGCCTATGCAACGAGCCTTGGCAAGGCGCTGCTGATGGACAAGACGGAAGAGGAACTGAATGCACTTTATCCGGATGGCTTGCGTCCTGTGACAGCAAATACCATTGCGAATGTAGACCGGTTGTATCAGCAGATCTGCCAGGCCCGCCGTGACGGTTATGCATGGGAAATTGAAGAATCCACAGAGCATATCCGTTGCTTTGCTGCGCCGATCCGCAAGCATGGGGAAATCGTTGCGTCTATCAGTGTTGCGATACCGCTGTTCCGTTATTATGAAGAGAGAAAAGATGAGATCGTTTCGATCCTGCGTGACTATGCAGCCAGAATCGGGCGCATGATAGAAAAAACAAATGCACACTTCGGTGATTCGTTCTAATTAGGAGGCTAATCATGAGAGAAAGAGTTATTCAGGAAATCCGTGATAAGAAGATTATTGCCATTGTCCGCGGCGTGGACGAGGTGCAAGCTCTTGCAATTGCAAAGGCTCTGTATGAGGGCGGCATTACCATGGTTGAGGTCACCTTCAATCAGAAGAATCCCGATCAGTTTATAAATACTGCCAATGCCATTCGGGCTATCAATGCCGAGATGGGCGACAAAATGCTTGTCGGTGCAGGCACCGTTACCAGTGTGGAACTGGTTGAGATGGCGAAAGATGCCGGTGCTAAGTACATTATTTCCCCCGATGCGGATGTGGAAGTTATCAAGAAGACCCGGGAGCTTGGCCTTGTGTCCTTACCCGGTGCCTATACTCCCACAGAAGCAAAGCAGGCTTACAATGCAGGCGCGGATATGGTCAAGCTGTTCCCCTGCGTAGGCGATGCTCCCGCTTATTTGAAGGCCATCTGCGCACCCTTCAACCACATTCCTTTCCTGGCCGTTGGCGGCGTCAATGCAGACAATGCTGCTGACTTTCTGAAAGCCGGTGCTGTTGGTGTCGGTGTTGGTGGAAGCCTTGTCAACAAGAAGTGGGCCGATGCCGGTGAATACTGGCGTATTACGGAAGAGGCAAAGAAATTAATTAGAAATATTGGTTGATCTGGAGGAGAAACACTATGGGTAAGTTTGTTACATTTGGCGAGATCATGTTCCGGTTCAATCCGGAGGGCTACCTGCGCCTGGTGCAGGCTGACAAGTTTGAAGTAAGCGTTGCCGGCGGTGAGGCTAATGTGGCTGTTTCTCTGGCAAACTACGGTATGGATGCATCTTTCGTATCCAAGGTTCCCGCACATGAGGTCGGTGACATCGTTGTGCGTACCATGCGCAAGTATGGTGTTGATACCTCTAACATTGTCCGTGGCGGCAAGCGTCTGGGTGTCTATTTTGTGGAAAAGGGTGCTTCCCAGCGCCCTTCCAAGGTCATTTACGACCGCGAGGGTTCTGCCATTGCAACCGCTGATCCCGCTGAGTTCGATTGGGATGCTATCTTTGAGGACGCTACCTGGTTCCATTTCACAGGCATTACCCCCGCACTAAGCGATAACATGGTCGAGGCTTGCCTGGCCGCTTGTAAGAAGGCCAAGGAGAAGGGTGTCACCGTCAGCTGCGACCTGAACTACCGTAAGAAGCTGTGGAGCCGTGAGAAGGCTTGCGAAGTTATGAGCAAGCTGATGCCCTATGTTGATGTTTGCATTGCCAATGAGGAAGATGCTGCGGATGTCTTCGGCATCCATGCGGAACATACCGACATCGAGGGCGGCAAGCTGGATTATGAGGCATATAAGAGCGTTGCGCAGCAGATCAGCCAGCGCTTTGGCTGCAAGAAGGTGGCTATCACTCTGCGTGGCAGCCTTTCCGCCAGCGAGAACACCTGGGCAGGTATGCTGTATGACGCAGCTACCGATACCGCCAACATCTCCCGCAGCTACCACATTCTGATCGTTGACCGCGTTGGCGGCGGTGACAGCTTCGGTGGCGGTCTGATCTACGCTTTGAGCAATGGCTACAAGGATGCGGATGCTATTAACTTCGCTGTTGCTGCATCCTGCCTGAAGCACACCATCGAGCATGACTTCAACGAAGTGAAGGTCGACGAGGTACTGGCACTGATGAACGGCTCCGGCTCCGGCCGTGTTCAGAGATAAAGGGGGAGAAACGCGATGAAGATCACTGCTGTTAATACCTATTTTGTCCGTCCCCGCTGGGGCTTCGTTGAGATCGTTACCGACGAAGGCTACACCGGCTGGGGTGAAGCAGTGCTGGAAGGCCATGCTGCTGCAGTTCTTGCCTGCGTTAACGAGTATAAGGACTATCTGATCGGCTTTGATCCCTGCCGTATCGAGGACATCCACGCAACCATCTACCGTGCCGGTTTCTACCGCGGCGGCGGTGTTCTGATGAGTGCGCTTTCCGGTATCGACCAGGCTCTGTGGGACATCAAGGGTAAAGTCTTCAATGCTCCTGTGTATGAGCTGATGGGTGGCGCTTGCCGAGATCGCATGAAGGTCTACTCCTGGATCGGCGGTGACCGTCCCAGCGATGTAGGCGCAGCTGCTAAGGAGCGCCAGGATGCCGGCTTTACCGCCATCAAGATGAATGCGACCGAAGAACTGCAGATGATCGACACCTACGATAAGGTCGATGCTGTTTTGGAGCGTGTAGCTGCCATTCGTGAGGCCTGCGGCAAGTACTTCGGCATCGCTATCGACTTCCACGGACGTGTACATAAGCCCATGGCTAAGGTGCTGGCCAAGAAGCTGGAGGAGTTCGATCCCATGTTCATTGAAGAGCCCGTGCTCTGCGAGAATATGGAAGTGTTCAAGGAGATCGCTGCTGCCTGCAATATTCCCATTGCTACCGGCGAGCGCCTGTTTACGAAGTATGATTTCAAGCGCCTGCTGCAGGCAGGTGGTGTGGACATCATCCAGCCCGACCTGAGCCATGCCGGCGGTATTACTGAGGTTAAGAAGATCGCATCCATGGCTGAGGCTTATGATGTGGCTCTGGCACCTCACTGCCCCCTGGGCCCCATCGCTCTGGCGGCCTGCCTGAACGTGGACGCAACCAGCTACAATGCCGTCATTCAGGAGCAGAGCATCGGTATCCACTACAATGTTGGCAAGACTGTGCTTGACTATGTGCACAACAAGGAAGACTTCGAGTTCGTAGATGGCTTTGTGGCCCTGCCCAAGAAGCCCGGCCTGGGTGTTGATGTGAATAAGGAACTGGTCATTGAGGAGAACAAGACTCCTCATAACTGGAAGAACCCCGTTTGGCACCATGCAGACGGCTCTGTTGCCGAGTGGTAAGGAGGAAAAACAATGAAGCTGCAAGCATTTAGAGGTGTAGGCACGGAGTGTCCCGCAAATACACTGCCTGCTTTCCAGTCTGCTGTAGAGCAGGGCTACGATTCCTATTCTCTGGATGTGGCCGCCACTTGCGACGGCGCACTGGTCGTACATCATGACCGTGAGCGTATCTTCCGTCTGAGCTATATGCGCCTGCTGGATTGCGACTTTGGCATCGAATTTTCCAACAAATTCACCGGCACCCGCATCTGCGTGCTGGAAGAGGTGCTGGTGTTTGCACAGCGCTATGAAAAGAAGGCGGTTATTTCTCCTTCCTGGCAGCTGCTTTCTGAAACAGAGCAGGATAAGTTCTTTGCCATGGCGCAGAAGTACAAGGATACTGTTGAGCTGAATTGTGACAGTGTTGATGCACTGAAGACAGCAGCAGAGCGTGCGCCTGAATGCGGCTTGCAGTACTGCGGCACAGTTACTGAGAAGATCCTTGAGACTCTTTCTGCCGTCGTTCCCGCTGAAAAGCTGACTGTTTGGCTTTCCGGCGATGATACTGCTTTGGCAGTATCCGTTAAGGATTATGCAAAGCTGGGTATCCGTCTGCTTGAGCGTTATGAGGAAATGGATGCCGCTGAGGCTCTGGGTGCTGATATCGTTGAGACCCCCGGCCAGCTGAAGCCTGTTATGAACGAGGGCGTTCTTGCGGATATGCACACCCATTCCCGCAATTCCCATGACGCGTTCACTCCCGTTCTTAAGATCGCCAACGCTGCCAAGGAAAAGGGCGTCAAGATCATGGCTGTTACAGACCATTGCGACGTCTTTATGGCTACCGGCAATCCTGATTTCGATATGTACAGCAATCTGATTGCGTCCTATGATGAAGCAAAGGCTGTCGATAAAGAAATGGGCGATGACTTTAAGGTTCTGACCGGTGTTGAGCTGGGTGAAGGCTTCTGGTATCCGGAGCAGACAAGGAAGGTGATGGAGCTGGTGCCTTATGATGTTGTTATCGGCGCGACCCATGCGGTCAAGTCCCGCCATGTGGAGGGCAAGATCGGCATGCAGCAGGCATTCTCCCAGTTCAAGTGGGAAGAGTGGACAGAAGAAGAGATCTACGAGTACTTTGATCTGTACTTTGATGATGTTCTCTACACTGTGCAGACTCAGAATATTGACATCATGCCCCACTTAGGCTGTGTCCGTGGCTATATCAGACGCAAGTGCGGCTGGCTGGCTGATTACCATGCATATGAAGCCAAGATCCGCAAGATTTTGGAGACCATTATCCGCCGCGGCATTGCCCTTGAAATTCAATCCTCCTATTGGGAGTCGTGGGGCTGCATCAATCCCGATGAGTGGATCGTAGAGATGTACCGTGATATGGGCGGCTATCTCATCACCATGAGCACCGACGCTCATGACAGCAAGCGCGCCGGCATCAACTTCCCTGAGGTTGCTGAACGGCTGAAGGAAATGGGCTTCCGCAATGTTTTCTATGTGGAGAATCGCCGCTTCCATCAGTGCGCATTGGTATAAATTGGTTACAAACCCTTCGGTAGTTTACCGGAGGGTTTGTGTTTTTGCTTGATATATGTGCATTATTCTCTCTTTTGCAGGTAAAGCGCAGTAAGAATTCTGTGTTTAATCGTTAAATATATATATAAATAGAAAAAACTTTGTATTAAGTATTTACAAATTTATGAGGATGGTGTATACTTTACATGCAAACATAAATAACAAAACCGCATTTAACGGACAACATTAAGGAGTGATATTCATGGAATCCTACGAGGAAATGAAAGAATACAGCAAACAGTTCTATGATATTTCCGGAATTTCTGATGTATCTGATATCGACACCGACTTCTATGTTTATCTTCTGGATAATATCTCTACAGAGGTAAAGGATACCAACCGCTTCTTTGTTGCGACCAACTGCGAGTACATCAGCCACGATATGTATGTGCAGCGCCGTATTCCTATTACCAAGAGGTTCATTGATGAGAACGGTATTCGTCCAGTTGTTGAAGCAGCAGCATACAATGCCGGCATGGACTTCGGTCATACCTGCCCCGAGTGGGACAACATCCTTACCCTTGGTATCGTTGGTCTGAGACAGCGAGCTGTCGATTATGCGGCAAGAGAGGGCAATACCCCCGAACAGCTGAAGTTCTATAACAATATTATCAAGGTTTATGACGCTGGTATTCGTTACATGGGCCGTGCTGCAGAGGCTGCTGAGGCAGCCGGAAAGACCGAAATGGCAACCGGTATTCGCAATCTGATGAAGGATAAGCCTCAGAACCTCTTTGAGGCTCTCCAGACTCTTATCATCTATTACCTCTTCCAGCACACTGTTGAGAGCACTCTGCTGCGCACCTTCTGGCGTTTGGACCAGATCCTGTACCCCTTCTATCAGAAGGAGGCAGATAAAGAATACGTTAAAGCACTTCTGGATGATTTCATGATCTGCCTCAACACCATGGACCCCGAGGCTGCCAATATGCCCTTTGCGATCGGCGGTCTGGACCGTGACGGCAATGACGTTGTTAATGAGATGTCCTATCTGCTGCTGGATGCTTATCAGAGAGCAGAGAATCACAACATCAAGGTGCACCTGATGTGCTCTAAAGTGACGCCCAGAGATCTGATCCGCAAGGCGTTGGACGGTGTCCGTAACGGCGACAACAGCATGCTGTTTATTTCTGACGAAACTGTAATTAAGAGCCTTATAAATATCGGTGCTACTGTTGAGGACGCTCGTAACTACTCTATCTACGGCTGCTACGAGACCGGCGCATATGACGAAATGGCTTGCTCCGGTGCTTGTAAGCTGAATATTCCCAAGGCATTGGAAGTTGCTCTTTACCGTGGCGAAGATGTCATGAGCGGTAAGATGATCGGTATTCAGCACGATCGCAGTTTTGACACCTTTGAGGATGTGTTTGCTGCCTTTGAAGATCAGCTGCTGCAGTACTGCGAAGGTGTAAGACGGCTGTCTGATAACAACGAGCGTAACGCCAGCCGCCTGCACTTCGCGCCCTTCTTCTCCAGTAACTTCGACCGCACCATGGAGTTTGGCGGCGATATTTACGCTTACAATACCGCAAAGTACAACAATACTTCCGTTGTCTGCGTCGGTCTTGCCACTGTCGTTGACTCTCTGGCTGCTATCCGCAAGCTGGTGTTCGAGGATAAGACCCACACCATGGATGAGCTGATCGAGATCCTGCGCAACAACTGGGAAGGTCACGAGGCTCTTCGCCTTACTGTGAAAAATAAGTTCCCTAAGTACGGCCAGGCAGACCCCAATGTCGACGAGCTGGCTAAGCGGGTCGTTAAGGTCCTTGACAGCGGTATCAACAACCAACCTAACACCAAGGGCGGCGTTTACCGTATGGGCGTATTCTCCATCACCTGGCGTTGGGATTTAGGCAAGAAGACCGGTGCTACTGCTGATGGCAGACTGGCTGGTGATACACTGTCTCTGAACACCGGTGCTAACTTTGGTGCTACCAAGCAGGGTGCAACCGCACACCTGATCTCCGTTGCAGGCATCGGTAACGAGCTGACTCCCGACGGCTCTATCTGCGACATCGATCTGCACAGCTCCGCTGTTGCCGGTGAAAACGGCTTGAACGCTATGCAGGCTGCTCTGGAGACCTACTTCGAGATGGGCGGCTTCGCTGTTCACTACAATGTGCTGGATCTGGAGACCCTTAAGAAAGCTCGTGAGAACCCCGATCTGTATCCGGATCTGCAGGTTCGTCTTTGCGGCTGGAATACATTGTTCTCCGGTCTTAAGGACTACGAAAAGGATGAGTTCATCGCCCGTGCTGCGGATGGTGAATAAGGAAGGATAATGATGAAAGCCTTAATTTCCGGAATCAAACGCATGGAGATCCATGACGGTGACGGTCTGCGAACAACGGTGTTCCTCAAGGGCTGCTCTTTAAAGTGCATATGGTGTCATAACCCCGAGGGGATCGGTTTTGGTAAGCAGGTCGCGCATTTTGAGCAGAAATGCGTTGAGTGTGGCAGCTGTGCTGATGCATGTCCGGAAAAGGTCATTACAATGACTGCTGGCAAGCCGGTGATAGATCGTGAAAAGTGTGTAGGCTGCTTCTCTTGCGTTTCTGCATGCCCCACAGGGGCCATGCACGGCTACGGTGACGAGTGGCACATCGATGATTTGGAAGAATTCCTGCTGCAAGATGAACTGTTTTGGCAGCATAGCGGCGGCGGTGTGACATTCTCAGGCGGCGAGTGCATGATGCAGCCTCAGTTCGTTACGGAGCTTTCCAAGCGGCTTCATGCAAGAGGGATCAGCGTTGATATCGATACCTGCGGCCAAGTCCGCAGGGAAGTGCTCACCGAGATCATGCCTTATGTGGATACCTTCCTTTACGATGTGAAAGCGGTGGATCCCGAGGTGCATAAAATGTGTACCGGTTACACCAACGAGCAGATCATCAGTAATCTGCGCTACTTATCTGAAAGCGGCTGCCGTATTGAGGTGCGATATCCCTTGGTCAAGGGTTATAACGACATGGAGTGCCACAAAATCGGCCAGCTTCTGAAGAATATGAAGGGCATTGTAAAGATCAAGGTGCTGAAATACCATCACTTTGCAGGTTCTCGATATGAAGCTCTTGGAATGGTGAACACCCTTCCGGATACGGAGACCACCACCGAGGATGTTCGCAACGCAGTTGAGATACTAAAAAGCTGCGGGCTCAACGCATCAAATGAATAATAAAAACACAGCCACGAAAGTGGCTGTGTTTTTGTATCAAAAGAAGTAACCGTAGGTTTCATAGATCGCTTTTCCTTGCAGGAAATGCCGCTTGAGACTTCGCTCTAAGTTGGTGTTTTCCGGAAGATCTTCAACACGGAAGTTCATGTCCGACTTAAAGAATACGAAGTTATATACCGCCTCACCTCTGCTGTGGTGGGTGATGGGGCGGAAGCGCTTGCAGAACTTTGAAATGTTGGTGTTTTCGCCAAGCAGGGAGATAAGCTGGGGATCAAGGAGCCAGCTGTGGCAGTCAAAGGCTTTGTATTTGTAATCCGGGAAGTAGGTATCTACAAATTCTCTTGCTTTTGCGATTGCGTCGTCAACTGCCTCATCGGTTAAGCCGCCACCGGCGGGGATGTGCAGGCTGATGACGTTGTCACCGCGGGAAAGGATGCGTTTCCAATCTTTTTTCGGCAATGTGATGGCAACGGGGTTCACAAGGCCGGCATCATTGAGGGGATAGCCAACATAGGAGTCTGCGGTTTCAACGACGGCGCTTAAGAATGCACCCTCCTTGTCCTCGCAGTACAGGGATCCCGAAGTACGGCCGCTGCGGTGGATGTTCATGTCATGGGCCAGGGCAATCTGCTGACCATCCGGGCCTGCAAATACCTGGGCGCGTCCGCCAAATTTGTGATGGAGCTGAATTTCCAGCCGTCCAACGCGGAACAGATCGCAATCGATAGCAAGCTGATACCAGTTAAGCAGGCAGTAGCCGGGGCGGCCGTCGTTGCGCATTTTGAAGTAATCGATGCCTTTTTCGGGAAGATTCATGACATAGTCAGCATGCTCTTTGGGGAGCTTGCGCTGCTGCACCAAACAAAAGCACATATCCGCCTCGCTTGCAATTGCCAAAGCGGTGAACATATCGTATGCGAGGTCAGCTGCGCCATCAATGCGCTTGGGAGGGGTAAAGGTTTCCGTATCGGAATTGTGGAACTCACGGTCCTGCAATGCTCGGCAGAGCAGGGCAAGGCACAAAGAGAGATCGCGGTTTTTGCCCACCTCGACGGCAGCTTTCTTGTAAAGGGGCAGATATTCATTCAGTATCCCGTACTTATCATGCAAATTCTGATAGTACTCCGGGTCAGTGTATACCGTTCCGTTGGCGATAAAATCCGCCTCGACCTCAGGAAAAAAGGACTCCCATCGCTTGGGCCACTTTGTACACCCAAGGCGGGTCATAAGTGAAGATAATGTACTCATTTTACCAACCTGCCTGTCTTTCTTCTTTCCAACTGTGTACAACTATTCTAACCGAAAAAGAACGGATGTCAATAGACATCCGTTCTTTTCAAACGAAATTGTAAATTAGGTGTTGGATTCAGCAACCAGCTTGTAAATCCAGTGGTAATCTTCGGTGTGCAGATAGGTGGAGAACAGCTCTGCAACTGCGCCAAGGAGCATAGGATTCTCAAAGTCATTAGAGATCTCGATCCTGACATCTCCGGCAACAGGGATGATGTTGTCACGGACGGTATTTTCAAGTTCCACAGTAAACTGCTTGCCAAGACGGAGCATGAATCCGTGCAGTACGATCATTTCCGGATTCAAAAGGTTGACCACATTTGCAAGGGCAAGACCGATTCTGTGTGCAGCAGCCTTGACATAATGCTTGCACATTCTGTCATCTGCATCCAATGCTTTGCGGACGTCCACAAATGTGAAGTCATCTGCGGTTGCACCGGAAGAGCACAGGCAGGTGTGAACACCGTCGTGAAGCGCATTTCTAATTTCCGCAGCAAGTGCAGGCCATGCACTGGTGGACTCCACACAACCGGGCTTGCCGCAATAGCAAAGCTTGGAGGAGTTGTGTTCTACAGACATATGGCCAAGCATGCCTGCTGCCTGATTTCCGCCGGAGATTGCAACACCGTCACAGAAAAGGGAGGCGGTAATGCTGTCAGTCAGATTGACCCAGATGAAGTTGTTTACATCCTGAGCGATTCCGTAGCGGTGCTCGGATACAGCAGGAAGCGTCACTTCGCTGAACAGGCGGATGGGCAGGGAAGTGATCTTATTGATCTCGGGGATCAAGCGCTCGTTAATCCAGGTGTTTGTAGCGCTGGTGAATCCGGTGGCATCAAACAGGAACTTACAAAGACCGATGCCAACGAGGTTCTTGTCACTGAATTTCTCAAGGATATCCTTAAGGTTCTGTGCAATCATGAGAATCTGTTCGTTGGTGGGATTTGCAGCATTCAGATCCAGTTGGTTTGTATAGATGATGGTACCGTCAAACTGCGAGACGATTAAAGTTGCATGTTTCGGAGCAAAGGAGATGCCCACGGCACAGATGTGCTTTTTGTTAATATCCAGTAGCACGCGCTTTCTACCGTGTCCCACAGAGACATTTTCTGTCTCAACGATCAGCTTTTCAGCGATCAATTCGCTTGCAATTGCACCAACTGTGGCAGGACGGAAGTCTGTTAATTCGATCAAAGCGGTACGGCTGATAGGGCCGAGATGATTAATCATGTTTAATAGAATGTTCTTTCGCTGAGAGACACTGTCGTATATCATATTTTACCTCCAAATGGACAAACATGGAAATTTAACACAATTTTAACATGTTTTCAAAGTTTAGTCAATATAAAAATTCGCATATACGCACAAAATGACGAATGCACATTAACACATACGAACCTGGTTTGTGCTTTAGTATTTATTCTTGAAGGATAGAAATTGTTTAATGATTTACTTAAAATGGAAACGCCTGAATTTCAACTTTAAATATTATAGTTTCTCCTATCTATTGACTTATAGGTGAAAATGGAATAAAATGTTCATGTATGATCTTGGATATTTTTGAACAGCTTTGCTTTTACTGTTTTTATCAGGAAGGGGTAGACAAAAGAATGAAAGCGATCATAAATGCCACACTTGTTATGAAAGACCATTTGATTACAGATGCCGTCCTGCTGATTGATGACGGTAAGATCCTGAATTATGGGGAAGCCCGTCATCTTAGCGTTCCGGAAGGCTGTGAGGTCATTGATGCCTGCGGTTGCTTTGTCGGTCCGGGACTGGTGGACATCCACACCCATGCAGGCGGCGGCAAGTGGTTCTATGAAGACCCTGCCTATGCTGCAAAGTTTAACCTGCAGCACGGCACGACCACAGTTTTGCCCACACTGTATTTCAGTGCTACTAAGGAAATGCTGCTTGAGCAGATCGGTATCGTTCAGGATGCAATGAAGACCCCAGAGGGTGCAAACATTGCAGGCTTCTATATGGAAGCGCCTTACATGAATCCCAAGTTCGGCGCAGACCGTGAGAACAACCCCTGGCAGGCCCCCTGTAATGCGGAGGACTATATGCCCATCATCGAGAAGGTCGGCAATGATGTTCGGGTTTGGGTCGTTGCCCCCGAGCGTGAGAACATCGAGAAATTTGTTCATGATGCCAAGGCTTATAATCCCAATGTCCGTTTCTCCGTTGGCCACAGTGAGGCAAGCCCAGCTCAGATCGAAGCCCTGATGCCCTACGGTCTGTGCATTGGCACCCACCACACCAATGCTACCGGCGACCTGCCCAAGTATCCCGAATGCCGCGGTGTCTGTGTGGACGAGACTGTGAACTATAACAAGGATATTTTTGCGGAAATGATCTGCGACAGCCGCGGAATCCATGTTGATCCCTATATGCAGCGTCTGATCCGCCGCATCAAGGGTGAGGACAGACTGGTGCTGATCTCTGATGCCTGCGTGTTCGACGGCCCGCAGCCCGAAGGCTACGACGGCGTTAGTGACCTGTGTTTCGACTGGGAAGGGGAGATCGCAGGCTCTAAGCTGACTCTTGAGGTTGCTTGCCGCAACATGATGAAGCATACCGGTGCATCCATCGTGGATGTGTTCCGTTATGCTTCTACCAACCCCAGTAAGGCTATCGGTTTTACAGACCGTGGATTGATCGCCAAGGGCTACCGTGCAGACCTTGTCTTTGTTGACCATTGGATGAATGTCAGCAAGGTTATCTTAGGCGGTGAGGAAGTGGCATGAACAGCTACACCATTACCCATGTGACCGACAAACCCGATTGGTCGTCTGTACCGGTACTTGCTATGCAGACCAAGTATCTGCAGACACAGGATAATGTAAAGGCATTTGCTCAGATCTGTTATGGTAGCGATGCGCTGCTGCTCCATCTGTGGGCACAGGTGCCGGAGATCCGGGCGGTTGAATCCGGTCCCATTGGCGTGCCCTGCGAGGATAGCTGCCTTGAGTTCTTCTTTCAGCCCGTTTTCGGTGATCCCAGATACATCAATTTGGAATTCAACTTTAACGGTTGTTTCTACCTTGGTATGGGCACATGTATTGCCGATCTTCTTCGGCTGATCCCCGATAGCGATGCCGAAGCGATCTTCGCTCCTGTCATCCGCGAAACGGATGGGGGATGGGAGATATTCTATCAAATCCCTTATGACTTTATACGTCGCATCTTCCCTGAGTTTGAGGCGACTCCGGGAAGTGAGATCCGGGCAAACTGTTATGCATGCTCTGATCTTACCCAGCCTCACTACTATCTGTCCTGGAACCCGGTGACAGAAGAACCTTTTACATTCCACCGCAGCAATTGCTTTGGTGTTATGAAATTTGAGAATTATTAAAAAAGGAGAAATATATCATGAGCTATGTAATCACCGACCCCGCAACCAAGTTTAACTTCAATCCCGCTGATTTCGTGCCTTTCAAGGACCGTGAGGTCTGCGAGCGCGTTCGCAAGATGAGCGGCGTGGAGCTGGAGCAGAGAGAGCCCTGGTGGCATCCCGAGTTCCAGGTCAAGGTCATGATGAATCCCCATCCTGTCCTGATCGCTACTCTGTTCTCCCGCCTGAAGGCTGCTTCCGAGGAGGGCCGTACCTTCACCATGATCCTCGGCAACCCCGAGCCCGACACCTACATTCCTCTGGCTCAGCTTATCAACTACTTCCAGGTTGACTGCTCCAAGGTACATATCTTTGCAGAAGACGAATGGGCTGACGATCAGGGCAACATCGCTCCGGAGACCTACGAGGCCGGCTTCGTTCACTCCATGATTAAGTACTTCGTAATGCAGATCGATCCCAAGCTGCGTATGCCCATGGCTAATGTTCACTATCCCACCAACAAGAACATCAATGACTACTCCAAGATCATCAACGATATCTCCGGCGGTGGCGCTGACATTATCTCCACCAGCCCCGGCTGGACCGGCCACGTCGCTTTCGTAGATCCCATTCCCGAGTTCGTTGGCAGCGGTGATATCGAAGAGTGGCTGAATCAGCCCGCAAAGCTCGTGAAGCTGCACCCCATGACCATCCTGCAGAACTCCCTGAACGGCACCTTCGGTCAGTCTGGCGACATCGCTAATGTTCCTCCCATGGCTGCTACCATCGGCCCTATCGACGTAATGCGTGCTAAGGAGCGTATCGAGGTCCATGCACTGGCTACCAACGGTACCTTCTCCTCCTGGCAGAGAATGACCTCCCGTCTGGTCACCCACGGCCCAGTTACTCCTTACGTTCCCAGCTCCATGCTGCAGACCAAGAAGACTCAGGTCTACATCTCTGAAGAGCTGGCTGCTCCCTTCGAGTGCTGGGAGAAGGTTGGTTACTAATATAAGATGTATATTTGCGTTGCTGCTGATTGCGGCAATCGCAATGTCCTGCACCGCCTGTATGGGCGGTGCAGGATAGCACGGATCTACAGCCGTTGCTTTCGTATAGGAAAGCAACGGCTGTAGATCTTTTGTATTAAAAGGGCGTGAAAAGTGGTTTTACCATGGTATCGCCCGCAGCTTCTAATTTTGAGATAGGGGGATGCGCTCACCCTGAAGATAATCAAGGTACCCTTTGCCGCAGTCATATATATTCAGCGGCATCGTATTCAGATGACAACCGTTCCTATGACAAGGGTGTTTTCGTGGGCGATAAGAATGATTACCGTGTTTCGGTGGAGATTTCTTTCACGATGACTATACGTATCTTTACATGGCAGACGGCACACATCCCAATGATTTGGGTATGTACTACATGGCAAAGGCGATCTATCCCGTATTGAAAAATGCACTTGACAAATGATATTGCGCAGTAGGGAAGAGTGGGTATTATTTTCAATTCTGTTCGCAAATGCATACAATTATATCTGATTTCGACATTACGAACACTTTTTGACATAATACACAAAAAGCACTATCGGTTCTTATCCATATTGACGTGTTGCGTTTCAAATGCTAATGTGTTAAAATTTAGAATGAATTAATTGGTCTTTGGCATTGTTGCGTACATATGTCATTGCATTTATTTCGATTTCGGAAGTATTCAATTTTCATGAAGAAAACAGGAGGAACAAAATGAAAAAGCTGTTAGCAATTCTTTTATGCATGGTTATGGTCCTCGGACTGTTCACCGCTTGTGTGAGCAACGGAGATAACAATGGCGATAAGACCAACCCCGATGGGAAAGAGGTCATCACGATCGGTATTCCGCTTAAGACCACCGTCGTAGATTACGACACCAATGCATACACCCTGTGGCTTGAGGAAGAGTTGGACATCGACATTCAGTTCCAGGTTTTCGCAACCGGTGGCGCTGACTATATGACTCAGCTTTCCAGCCTTACCCTGAAGGGCTCCAAGCTGCCCGACATCATTTACCACTTCGACGCCATGGATGGCCAGCTGTGGGATATGTACGGTCAGGATGAGTATCTCATCGACCTGACTGAGTACATGGATGACAAGGAAGGCGCTTCCAAGGAATTCTGGGATGCTCTCGAAGGCGTTGACGAAATGACAATTGCCAACATGATGAAGCGCTGCAAGGACGACTTCGGTGCAATGTACGTTCTGCCCCGTATCGAGACCTCTATGATCGATACCATGGACTACATGGTTGCCATCAACCAGACTTGGCTGAAGGAGTGCAACCTGCAGCAGCCCACCACTCCCGACGAGCTGTACAATGTTCTGAAGACCTTTAAGGACAGATACTGTGGCCAGGTTGGTTACTATCCTGTTGTTGGCAGCGGCGCAGGCTCTCTGTGCGGTGATATGATTAACTGGATCATCAATATGTTCCTGTACTATGATGAGGAAGTCTATTTTGGTCTGTCTGATGACGGCACCACTCTGACCACACCCTTCACCACCGACAAGTACCGTGAAGCTCTGGCATTCTGCAGAAAGCTGTACACCGAAGGCTTGATGCCCGAACCCATGGACAACGCCGACATTAAGAACTCTGTCAATCCCGCGGACGGCACTCCCAGAGTTGGTATGGTCGTTGGTCACCCCACTCTGGTATTCCGTTCCAACGATGTTTCTATCGACGACTTCGCTCCTATCGGTAAATACTGGGGCACTGCTGTCCGTGTTGAAGCTGACTCCACTCTGAGCTCCGGCATTTCTGCCGACTGCGCCAACCCCGATCTGGCTTTTGAGCTGCTGATGAAGATCTGCTCTCCCGAGGGTCAGTACCGCCTGCGTTACGGCGAGTTGGGCGTTGACTGGGATTGGGCTGACGAAGGTGTTGTTTCCTACATGGGCCTGCCCTGTACTGTTAAGGTTTATTCCGAAACTCTGTCCACTTCTACTCAGAACAAGTCCTGGCTGAAGGGGCCCGGCGTCTTCCAGAATTCTGAGAACGAAACTGCGCAGTACACCACTACCGACGGCTGGATCAACAAGAAGACCGCTCTGATCCGTGGCATTTATGATGCTTACGTCGCAGCTGAGGAAGCCAATAATCCCACCTATGTCCTGCCCAAGATGGTTATGAGCGAGGCACAGTCTCTGCAGAATGAGTCCGAGCGCTTCAACACTCAGAATGCGGTTTACATTATGCGTGATACCTTTATTTACGGCACCAGCAACGATTCTATCCTGGATGGCCAGAATGCAGACATCAACAACAACGATCACTGGAACAAGTACCTGGCTGCACTGGATAAGGAAGGCCTCTCTGTTTGGAAGGCTCAGATGCAGGAGATCTATGATAACGAGTACAAGGATATCGTTCTGGGCAACTAATTGATTTTTGACATCCGACCGGGAGTCAGCTCCCGGTCGATGTTGAAATTTATGGTTTTTACTGAATGCAGCTATACCTGACTGGATTCATATGTTCTCAAAGAGAGGAACGGGTATATGGTAAATCAAAAAACTGAGCAGCTCAGGACTCTTCGTAAGACTCCTTGGCAGCGCTTTGTTATTAATTTTAAAAAGAACTGGCAGCTCCACCTTATGATGCTGCTGCCGCTTGCATATTTGCTGATCTTCAGCTACGGTCCTATGTACGGTGTGCAGATTGCATTCCGTGATTACCGACCCCGCGGCGGTATCTGGGGCAGCGCCTGGGTTGGTCTCAAGCAGTACGAACTCTTCTTCGATAACTACAAGTGGACTACATATGTTAAGAATACAATGACCATCTCATTGTATTCTATCTTTGCGAATTTCCCCGTGCCGATTATCCTTGCGCTGATCCTGCACATCAATGAGCATGAACGGCTGAAGAAGCTGACGCAGAATGTTTCTTATCTGCCGCACTTCATTTCCGTCGTTGTTATGGTCTCTATTCTGAACCAGATCCTCAGCCCTGTCAGCGGTATCTACGGTTCCGTTATGCGTATGCTTGGCTATGATGTGGTTCCGAACCTTAGCAAGGACCCTGATGCGTTCTTCCACCTGTTTGTTTGGTCCGGCATCTGGCAGAATATGGGCTGGAGTGCCATTATGTATGTAGCTGCTCTGTCTGCGGTTCCGTTGGAACTCCATGAGGCTGCAAAGCTGGACGGTGCAAGCCGATGGAAGCGCGTGCTGCATGTGGATCTGCCCACGATCATGCCCACCATCTGTATGATGTTCATTCTGCGCTTCGGTAGCATCATGGACGTCGGCTATGAAAAGGCATATTTGATGCAGTATCCCACCAACCTTGAGAAGTCTGAGATCCTTTCCACCTACGTTTACAAAAACGGCGTTGCAAAGACTCAGTACTCCTATGGCGCCGCTGTTGGCCTGCTCAACTCCGTTATCAATATTATGATGATTAACCTCGTTAACTGGATCACCAATAAGTTGTCTGACGGTGAGAACGGACTGTTCTGAGGAAGGGGGAGCAGATCATGTTATTTAAGAAGAATAAAAATAAGATTCAGGAGCCTGTCGGCGATAAGGTACTTCAGGTTTTTACAACCGTATTTCTGCTGGTTATTCTGACGATCGTTGCTTATCCTGTTTTGTATGTTATCTCCAGCTCTCTGTCTGACTCTACATCTCTGACCTCCGGACGTGTCTACGTCGTTCCCATCGTCTATGATCTCAAGCAAATGGCCTATCGCCTTGGCCTTGATTTTAGCGGTTACAAGTTTGTTTTTTCTTATGAGGCTGTTTGGACCGGTTATAAGAACACCCTAATTTACACTGTGCTTGGCACCGTGATATCTCTGTTCCTGATGACCTTGATGGCATATCCGCTGTCCAAGGCAAACTATCAGGGCAAGACGGTGGTTTCCAAGCTGATGCTGTTTGCTATGATGTTCGGCGCCGGCCTTGTTCCCAGCTACATTCTGAGAACGCAGCTCGGTCTGAACGGTAACATCTGGGCAATCGTTCTGTCCGGTTCCTTAAGCATCAACAACGTGTTCATTCTGCGTACTTCCTTTAAGTCCAGCATCCCCGGTGATCTGTTCGACGCAGCTAAGATCGACGGCGCTAATGACTTCCAGTGCCTGGTCCGGATCGCAATTCCCCTTGCAAAGGCTACATTGTCTGTTCTGACTCTGTATGCTGCCGTCCGTTATTGGAATGATTACTTCACCGCCATGCTGTATCTGGCTGACCGTCAGGATCTGTGGCCTCTGCAGCTGTTCCTGCGCAACTTCCTGCTCTCCACCAAGGACATTTCCTCCGGCGGCATGTCTGCCGAGGCACAGGAAGCATTCCAAAACAGTGGTGTTCACCAGATTCAGTTCTGTCTGGTGGTTATCTCCACTGCGCCTATCCTTGTTCTTTACTCCATTGTTCAGAAGTACTTTGAGAAGGGCGTTATGATCGGCTCTGTTAAGGGTTAATAAAATGAAAGCCGGTAGGCGAATGCCTACCGGCTTAATTGTTGGATTAGTTTGATTGTCCGTTAAAATTGTCCGTCAATCTTTTAAAAGGCTTTGACATGATCTTTACGCTGAAACCCAGCATGGAGCTGTAATATAAGAAGAGCAGAATAACGGATGCATAGGTAAACAATGCGTAGTCAATAGGAATTAAAATAACAGGTGCCCAAAGCAGAATGGTTACCGCTATGCTGTGAAACGGATTTGCCATAATTACAAATACGGTGTTTTTCAGCAGTTGCATGACTGTACAGCCAAATCGAGAATGGAACAGCGGCAGCATGGATTGGTAGATCACGCAGAGGCTCACGGCGACAACACACATCCAAAAAGGAACTGCGGAGCCAGGTATGTCGGCGTTCACGTATGCGTAGAGTGCGAGGGTGTTATATCCGAGAAGTGCAATGACGATTGCGCTGATTACCCACAAAATTGTAATCATTCCAAATCCGTTGGTAAATCCGCGGAAGAAGGCTTTCACGCAGGAGGAGTCATCTTCTTTGTCTTGCAGGACCTTCAAACCGTTATACAGACCTGCCTGTGCCGCGCCGATTGTGAATATTGGGACACAGCAGGCGATATAAACCAGGTTCAAAATTATGTAGTCTGCAAATTTCAGCAGAAACTGCATAAATTTGGAATCGTAATTAAATAAGTTTTGCATCTACATTCCTCCATATATGTTACTTTCGATAGTATAATGTAATTTTGTGTAAAATTCAAGTAGCACATCTTTACTGGCAAGGGTATCACTGATATAATAGAAGAAGAAACCTAAGGAGTAAAGGACTTAATGAAGAACATAAAGATATATAAGAGTATACAGCGCTTCTTTGCGGTTCTGAAACCTATGACATGGAAAGAGCGCATTGAACACATTTTTTCCTATTATGAGGAGCTTGTTTTTATACTTGCCATGATACTTGCCGCGGTTATTATCATTGGTGTTTCTGTCAGCAGAGATGATAGGCAAGTTATATTCGGTGGCGCTTTTGCCAATGTGGATATCAATCAGATCGGCTACGACTATTTGTCGGACGGTCTTATTGAGCACCTTGGCGCTGATCCCGAGTCGCATCGTGTTGACCTTTCGTCCACCGCATTTAAGGAGGTTACTCAGGTATCTGAATTGGATGTCAGCTATAATTCGGCCATGAAGCCCATTGCGAAAATTGAAGAGGACGTGCTGGATTATCTTGTAATGAACGAAGATGCCATGGAGTTCTACATGACCCAATATGCCTTAATGGATCTGACAGAAGTGTTCACTGCCGATCAGCTTGCTGCAATGGAAGATGACCTGGTCTATGTCTATCTTGAGGTGGAGGCTGTTCGTTATCCCATCGCCATAGAAGTTACCGATATGCCCTTTTTTAAGGACTGTGTAGATGTATCAAAACCTGTGTATTTCGGCTTTACGGGTCACAAGGAAGACAGTGAAGAATACCGCGCATTTTGGGAATATCTGAAAATCTGGGAGGATAATTCACAATGAGAAGACTTTTTTGCGGTTTCTTAGCAATGATATTGATACTTGCTATCGCAGGATGCACAGAGAAACCAGACGCTGACGCTACTGACCATATCTTAAATGTTGGGTTCGGTAAGGTTGATATTACTCCTGATTATCCTGTACATCTTGGTGGTTACAACAATACGGAAACCCGGATATCCCAAGGAGTTGCTGATAATATTTATGCCATTGCCCTTGTGATGTCTGATGTTGCCGGAACGACCACGGTCATGGTTACCGCAGATATCTATATGGGTACTAATACGATTACCAATACAGTTCGAACAGCAATTCAGGAAGAGTTTGGCATCTCCGGTGAATATGTAACGGTTGGAGGTATCCACAATCACAATGCGCCTGATTACAGTTTTACAGCTGCAGACAATAATCAGTTTCGTGAGGACTTTCTAAGCGGGGTTATTGCTGCGGTCCGGCAGGCAATGGATGACCGTGCGCCTGCAAAAATATATGTTGGTAGGACCAACACTGAGGATATGAACTTCGTGCGGCGATATGAGCTGGCAGATGGCAGCGTTTTAAGCACAAGCCAGACTGCTCAATTCAGTGGCAGCATCATTGACCATGAATCGATAGCCGACAGCCAGATCCAAATGGTTCGCTTTGTCCGTGAGGGAACGAAAGATATTATGATCGCAAACTGGCAGACCTTTGTAGGAAAGCATGGAAATACTCCGTATATTTCAGCTGATTTTATTGGTCCGTTGCGCGAGGAGATCGAATCGTCACTTGATGTGCATTGCATCTATTACGAGGGTGCTGCTGGAAATCTCAACTTCAGCAGTATGATTGATGGGGAGGGAACCGATAGCGAAGGCACGGTTGGGAGGCTGCAGTTTCCTACGGTAAGAAGGTTGCTGGATATGTAGTCGATGCCTGGGAGGCTTCGGACAATTTTAAAGAGGTTGATTCCGGCAATATTTCTGTATCACAGACGAAATTTATTGGCCAACAGACTTGGGCAGAAGCAAACGCAATCGCGGTCGGTGGATTATCCTTTGTGACGCTTCCGGCAGAATTATTTGATTCTCTTGGTATGTCCATTAAAGAGAATACCCCATATGAAATGACAATACTTATGGGCTACACTTGTGCAGTCGGGCAGTACCTGCCATCTGAACTGGGATTCAGAAATGGCGGCTATGAAGCTCTGCATACCCAGTTCATCTCAGGTGAAGGGGAGAAGCTTGTCCAGTTTTATCTCGACATTCTTCATGAACTTTATGCACCGATTTAATTGCGCAATTGTCCTAAATATTTATTGACAGTTGCTGGTTAATTTGTTACAATAATGAAAAAACCGGGAGGTAATAAATTGTGAAAAAATTACTGTGCTTAACGCTTGTGTTATTAATGGTTTTTGGCTTGGTCGCCTGCGGCGGAGACGGCGGCAAGGAAGATTCCGGAGCGGGGGAGTTCCAGATCGGCTTTGGCCGTGTGGATATTACACCTACAGAGGGCATCCATCTGGCATCCTACGGTGACTCTGCTACCCGTATTATGGAGGAAGCGCTGCATCCTTTTTATACCCATGCTGTGGTTATGAAGGGCTCTAACGGTAAGATGATCGCCGTCATCACTACGGATATGAGCCAGGGTAGCCACACCATTATGAATGAGCTGCGTCCTATGATGCAGGAGCGCTTCGGTCTTGAAAAGGATCAGGTCCTGATCGGTGGTACCCATAACCACAATGCTCCAGACTACGGTTATGCGGATGAGTATGACCAGAAGTGGAAGGACATCTTCAAGAACGGCTGTCTGGATGCTGTTCAGCAGGCCATTGACGATCTTGCCCCTGCCACCACCTATATTGGCCGTACCGAGACAGAGAATATGACCTTTGTCCGCCGTTATTATCTTGCCGATGGCAACATGACCGGCGATAACTATAATTACGATCACAACAGTACCATCGTTGCGCATGAGACTGATGCTGACGAAGAGGTCCAGATCGTTCGGTTCGTTCGTGAGGGAGACCATAAGGATATTCTCATGGTCAACTGGCAGTCCCATGCTGCAAAGCACGGTCATACCAATAATCTGTCTGCTGACTATCCCGGCGCACTGCGTGATAAGCTTGATGCTGAACTTGGTGTACATACCATTTTCTATCAGGGTGCTTGCGGCAATCTGAACCCCACCAGCCGTATCCCTGGCGAGCAGGCTGTTACCGGTAAGGGGTATCAGGGGGCAGTTGAAGTTGGTGAGAAGCTTGCTGACTATGTCATTGCCGCACTGAACACCGAAGGTCTTATGAAGAAGGTTGACACCGGCGCTGTAAATTACAATCAGTCCAAGTTCATTGGCCAGGAGTCCTACGACGAGACCAATACCGTTTCCATCGGTGGACTTTCCTTTGTGACCCTTCCTGTTGAGTTCTATGATTCCCTTGGCAAGACCATCAAGGATGAGACACCTTATGATATGACGGTTCTGCTGGGCTTCCACTGCGGTAACGGCCAATATTTAGCTACTCTGGAAGGCTACAAGAACGGCGGTTACGGTCCTACCAATACTCGTTATGTTGCAGGTGAAGGTGAGAAGTTCGTTCAGCACTATTTGGACAGCCTGAACACCATGTACAAGGCAGAAAATCCTTAAGTTTCGAGCGGGCGTGCCGCAGTTCGTCTGCGACACGCCCTTATTATGTAATGGAGGACTTCTATATGACGATCTCTGAAATGGTCGCATCCATGACCTTGGAAGAAAAATCCAAATTTCTTACCGGCGCAGCTTCCATGCTGACCCATAAACTGGAGCGCCTTGGTATTGAGCCGAAAAAGTTGGCAGACGCATCCCACGGTATCCGTCTTGCACAGAAGGATAATTGCACATTTTTCCCCAATTTGTGCTGCCTTGCAGCAACTTGGGATAGGGCTCTCAGCCGCAAAATGGCAGAGGGTCTTGCCTGTGAATGTGTCAATCAGGGGGTTTCTATGCTCCTTGGCCCCGGTGTGAATATCAAGAAGAATATTCTCTGCGGACGGAATTTCGAGTATCTATCCGAAGATCCAGTCCTTGCTGGTGAACTTGCAGCTGCTTACATTAACGGACTTGAAGAAAACGGAATTGCTACCAGTTTAAAGCACTTTGCCGTCAACAACCAGGAGAAGTACCGCACAGAGACCAGTGTTGAGATCGACGAGCGAACTCTTCGTGAGATCTATCTGAAGCCCTTTGAGATCGCTGTAAAAAAGTCCAAGCCCACCAGCGTTATGTGCGCCTATAACAAGGTCAATGCCATTTGGTGCTCTGAAAATAAGTTCCTGCTCACCGAAATTCTGAAGGACGAGTGGGGATATGAGGGCTTTGTTGTGTCTGACTGGGGCGCAGTTCACGATGTCTGCCGTGTTATTAACGCGGGCCTTGACTTCCAGATGCCCGGCAATCCCAACATTCTTGCTGCTCTTGAAGCAGGTCTGGCAGAGGGCCGAACCACCATGGAAGCTATCGATAAGTGTGTAGCCCGTGTTTTGAAATTTGTTACTAAGGAAAATGCAGTCGCCACTGCTCCCTACGATCGGGATGCCCAGCACGCACTGGCCCGTGAGATTGCTGCTGCCGGTATCACATTGCTGAAGAATGAGGGCGGTGTTCTGCCCTTGACTCTCGGCAAATTCAAGAAGATCGGCGTTCTTGGTGGTTTTGCGGAGGATCCGCTGATCGGCGGCGAGGGTGCTGCAGACGTTTATCCCATGCCCGAATATATCGAATCTCCCTTGGCTGAGCTTCGTAAGCTGCTGCCGGAGGTGGAGTTTGTTTACCGCCCTGTGTTTACCAAGGATACAATGCCTCCTCATCATCTGTGGGGTCCGGAGGCCGCTGCTGCCAATAAGCTGGTTGCTGATTGCGATGCTGTCATCTTCTTTATGGGCGCAATGCTCAGCGAGGATACCGAGCGGTACGACCGCCGCAGCGCTAGAATGAACGAAAATTTTGAGGATCTAATCTTCAACATCAAGAAGGATAATAAGAAGTTTATCGGCGTTATTCAGGCGGGCTCTCCGCTGTTGGTGGATGACTGGATGGATCGGTTGGATGCTTGTGTTTATGCCTGGTTTGGCGGCGAAGCTACAGGCGGCGCCATTGCTGACATTCTTTGCGGCGTGGTCAACCCCAGCAGTAAACTGCCGGAGACCATTCCCACCTGCATGCGTACCGATTTCGAGTATCCCGGCACAAGACTGCATGTGGATTACAACGATAAGCTGAATGTTGGTTACCGCTACTATGACCAGCATCCGGAAGAGATCGGCTATCCCTTCGGTTACGGTCTTTCCTACACCACCTTCGATTACAGCAATGCCGAAGTCAAGCTGGAGGGGGAGACCATCGACATTCGCTTCACTCTGACCAATACCGGTGACTGTGACGGCAGCGAAGTGGTGCAGATCTATGTTGCAGACCCCGTGTCCATCGTGACAAAGCCGCCTAAGGAACTGAAGGCCTTTGAAAAGGTGTTCTTGAAGGCCGGTGAATCCAAGAGGGTACATATCGAGATCCCTGTGGCAGACATTGCATATTTCAACATGTCCCTGCATGCTTGGGTGGTTGAAAACGGAGTTTATGATGTCCATATTGCGGCATCTTCTCAGGATATCCGTCTGACTGAGAGCGTTGTATATGATGGCAATATGCCCTACAGCACCCAGAGACTGCAGCGGGATATGGTCGGCTAAAGAGGAGTTTCTATGAAAAAATTAATTGCATTGTTACTGTCTGTCATTATGCTGCTGGGCCTTGTTGCCTGCGGTGGTGACGGCAATAAAGAAACAGCTGGCAACAGTGGATCGGATGCACCCATCATCAAAGAGCGCATTTTGGAGGTTGGTTACGGCAAGGCCAAGATCAACCCCACAGAGCCTGTTGAGATGAACGGTGGCTGGTACACCGGTACATTGGGCGATATTTTCGCCATTACTGTTGCATTCCGGGATGAAGATAAGAACCTTCACATCCATGTTGTCACAGACCTGAGCTGGGGCGGCATGTCTGATAACGGCCCGAAGGGTTCTTTGGGCGTGTGTGATATGGTCCGTGTTGCTGCCGAGGAGCAGCTGGGTATTTCCCCTGAGTATATTACCGTCGGCGGCACCCACAATCACAGCCAGGTTGCCTATGGCTCTAAGGACCCTGCCAATGAGCGCTGGCGTCAGAATATTCTGATTCCTCAGATCATGGCATCCATCCAGCAGGCAATCAACGATCTTTCTCCCGCTGAGATGTACATTGCCAGAACGGAAACAGAGAATCTTACCTTCGTTCGTCGCTATTTTCTTACTGACGGCAGTCTCTACGAGGGCTATACCGGCAACCGTGACGGTGAGATCGTCAGGCATGAGACTGAGGCTGACGAGGAAATCCAGCTTGTCAAGTTTGTCCGTGAGGGCAAGAAAGATGTTCTGATGATTAACTGGCAGTCCCACGCCACCCGTGCCACCAGTACCGGTACGGATGTCCATGCAGACTATGTTGGACCTCTGAGAGAGCGCGTTGAGGAAGAGCTGGATGTTCAGTGTGTCTACTACCAGGGTGCTTGCGGCAATACGGTTCCCTCCAGCCGTATTCCCGGTGAACATGCTGTTAAGGAGACGGGCTGGCTTGGCGCACAGAAGACAGGCTGGGCAATCGCTGCTTATGTTTTGGATGCCTTTGAGTCTGAGCTGTTTGAGAAGGTCACTACCGGCCTGCTGCAGGTAAAGCGGATTACTGTAAATGGCGATGTTTACAAGTTCGACCCGTCAATGATCGATAACGCCAAGAAGGTCCAGGAATACCACAAAACCGCATCCAATAACTATGATACTGCAAGATTTGCAAAGCAGTTTGGCATTGAAACAATTTACCATGCCAACGCTATCATTGCGAACTCAAAATTGCCCGACAAGAAGACTTATGAGCTGAACATCATTTCTATCGGCGATGTAGCATTTACCACACTTCCCATGGAGTTCTTCGATACCACCGGCATGCAGATCAAGTCGGGATCTCCCTATGAAATGACCATCATGCTGGGCTATTCCTGCAGTAAGGGCAATTATGTGCCGGATTTAGATGCATATGCCCGGGGTGGCTACGAGTCTTATAAGACCTACTTTGTTCCCGGTACGGCGGAAATTGCAGTCGGTCACTATCTCAATACTCTGAATGAATTGTATCAGATTCGTTTTGTTGAGTAATCGATGACAGGAGGGTGCGTTCATGAAAAAATGGATTGCTATGCTTTTGCTAATTGCCGTCGCTTTTGGCTTGATTGCCTGCGGCGGTGGTGCCGATCCCACAAACGGCAATAATGACGAGGATGCCACTAACGCTCCCGTTGTCCGTGAGCGTATTCTGGAAGTTGGCTATGCAAAGGCTGACATTACACCTACTGAGTCTGTTGAGCTTCACGGTGGTATGTCTGTCGGCATTCTTGACAATGTCTATGTTATCACCGTCGCATTCCGTGACGAAGAAGGTAACACATATATCCATCTTATTACTGACCTTATTTGGGGCGGTATGTCGGATAATGGCCCTATCGGTTCCTTGGGTGTATGCGATATGGTCCGTGTTGCCGCTGAGAAAGAGCTTGGTATTTCTCCCGAACTCATCACCGTTGGCGGTACACACAATCACAGCCAGGTGGAATACGGCTCTAATAATCCCGCAAATGTCCGCTGGCGTGAACAGGTGTTGATCCCGCAAGCCCTTGCTTCTATTCAGCAGGCGCTGGATGATCTTGCTCCCGCTGAGATGTACGTTGGCCGTGCGGAGACAGAAAACCTGACCTTTGTGCGCCGTTACTGGCTAAATGACGGTACGTTCTATGACGGTTATACCGGCAACCGGGATACGGAGATCAAATCCCATGAGTCCGAGGCTGACGAGGAGATCCAGATGGTCCGGTTTGTCCGTGAAGGCAAAAAGGAAATTCTGATGGTCAACTGGCAGACCCATACTGCCATGGTGTCCAGCACAGGCACCCAGGTCACTTCTGACTTTGTCGGTCCGTTGCGGGATAGGGTAGAGGCGGACCTTGGGGTTAGCTGTGTGTTTTATCAGGGGGCTTGTGGCAATCTTGCGCCCTGGAGTCGCGTTGACAGTGAAAATACCGTCACTTCTACCGGTTGGGCTGGCGCTCAGAAGCTGGGCAGGGCAGTTGCAGCCTATGTTGTGGATGCCTATGAATCCGAGGTATTTACAAAGGTCACTACCGGTTTGGTGCAGAAAAAGCGCATCACCGTGACCGGTGATGTCTATAAGGGCGATGTCGGTCTGCTTGAGGATGCCAAAAAGGTTGTAGAATTCCATAAGACTTCACCAAATAATATCTATACTGCGCAGTATGCAAAGCAATTTGGTATTGAAACGATCTACCATGCGAATGCCATTGTGCAGAACAGTGTTCTGCCTGATAAGAAAACCTATGAGCTGAATATTATTTCGATTGGTGATGTTGCCTTTACCACGCTTCCTATGGAGTTCTTTGATACTACGGGCATGCAGATCAAGGAAGGTTCTCCCTATGAAATGACCGTTCTTCTGGGCTATTCCTGCGGCAAGGGTAAGTATGTACCGGACATTGAGGCCTCCAAGCACGGCGGCTATGAGTCCTATAATACCTACTTTACCCATGGCACAGCAGAGATCGCAGTAGAGCATTATTTGAATGCTTTAAAGGAGCTGTATCAGGTCCGTTTTGTAAACGAATAACAGCATGTTTTTGTGCGGATATGCGCACTGTTTTGCGCCTGTTTTTGCCTGAAAGTTCATAACAACCCACCTGTCCCAAAAGACAGGTGGGTTGTTGTTTAATTCTACAAATTTCAACTAAGTATTTTGGGTATTTTAACATGCGGACAGACTGAATTTTTGCTTGCTATTCTTTCGTTATAATGGTACAATTACCATGTTAAATTGTGCATAATAGGCTGAAATTGTTCGTATATGTAAACAACGGTCCGGTTATGCGATCTTGAAAGGAGTACTTACATGAAAACACGCAAGTATTTGTCAGTAATTGCGGCGCTTTTGTTGGTTTTGCCCTTGGTATTCGTTATGTCCGCTTGCGGCGGCGATCCTCAGGGCGATACCAATGGCACTACTGAGCCCGTTACGGACCCCAACGAAGTGGGTGCCGCACCGACCCTGGATGGCGATACGGTCTTGTTCTTTAACCCTGACCGTAAGCTGTACGAAGGTTTGGCTGACGACTCTTTGACCGCCCGTCCCAAGAACTTGGATGATGGCTACTTCCACATTGAGTTTGCTTCCGAAGGCAAGATCGTTGAGCACCTGGCCAAGAAGAGAATGGTCGTCAACCTGGTTGATACCAACTCTGCTATGGCTCTGCAGTTCGATGAGAAGAACAACATCACCGGTATTTACACCGTTGAGGAGATGGGTGGCACTGTCGCCATCGACAGCCTCTATGTTACCGGCAGCACCGACACCACTCTGACCATCAACACTAACAACACCTTCACCGGTGAAGAAATTACATACAATCTGGCTGCCGGTGTGAAGATCTACGATGTCAGTGACAAGGAAAACAACTACGGTGCTGTTACCGAGCTGATCGAGGTCGACGAGATCTACGCCATTGCAAATGCAAAGGGTGAGATCACTCACGTTTGGGTTCTTTCCCGTGCGTCTCAGCGTAACGGACGCGGCGGCTGCATCTGCGGTGTCAACGAAGGCGGTGAGCACAAGGAAGGCTGTGACGGTTCTCTGATCTATGTCTGGCAGCCTTGGACCTATGATACCTCTCTGCCCACCTCTTCCGGTTACTACTATCTGGATGTTCCCGGTAAGAAAATCGACCTGCAGGAGTTTTTCCGTATCCGTAACGCTGCAGACATCTTCATCGACCTGAACGGTCATACCATCACCACCAGCGGTCCGATCTATATGTTCCAGGAAGCTGCTGTTGCTACCAACCTGACTCTGCTGGACTCCGCCGGCGGTGCGAAGTTCATTGTTATGCGTGAGCCCAACGAGGGCAACCTGCAGTCCACCTTCTTCGTCCACTACGGTAAGAAGCACGTCTTTACCATGTACGGCGGTACAGTTGATGCCTCCAAGATCAAGGGCGCCGGCGGTAACGGCGGTGTCATCCGTTCCATCGGTGGCACTGTGAATATCTACGGCGGTAAGATCATCGGCTCCAAGGATTATTCCAACACCGGTAACTGCATCTGGAGCAGCGGTGTTGTGAATATCAAGGATGCTGAGATCCTCGACGGTAAGGCAAATAAGGGCGGCAATATCTACATGCAGCTCGACAGCTCCTACTCTGAGGTCGTTATGGGTGTTGATACTGCGCTGAATATCTATAGCGGTAAGATTTCCAATGGTACTGCAAAGGTTTCCGGCGGCAACATCTACTATATGGAGGGCGTAAAGGTCAACATTGCCGAGGGCACTGTTTCTAAGGGCGAGTCTCCCGAGGGTGCAGATATCCACATGCAGAAGAAGCCTACGGCAGCTGACTGATTGAATTCCTAACCCTTAAATTCCTCCGCAAAATCGAAAGGAGATTGAATATGAGCGAAGTAACCAATAACGGACGCAAAAAGCTTGTGATTATTCTGGTCGCAGCGATTGCTGTTCTGGCTCTGGTACTGGGTCTGTGTATCTTCTTTGCTGGCAATCAACCCGCAGAGCCCACCGATCCTACATCCGGAACTACCGGCAATGTCCCTGCTCCCACCGACCCGCCTGTAAAGACAGGCGTTTGGCATTGTATCTGCGGCAGCCAGACGGAGCAACATCTGACTGGCTGTAACGGTACTGAGGTCCAGTGGACCGAATGGACAGCCACGGATGCGCTGCCTATCACCACCGGTAATTACTACCTAACTGCAGATGTCACCCTGCTGACTGCTGACAACGTTGCTGATGTTGTGGGTGAGCAGAAGATCTGCCTCGACCTGAACGGTCACACCATCAACAGTGAGACCCGTGTCTACAGACTGAATGATAAGTCCGGTCTTGCTGAGCTGACACTGCTGGACTCTGTTGGCACCGGTAAGGTCATCATGACCAAGCACCCCAATGGCGCCTCTTTGGCGCTGGTCGGCAACGCCAACATTCTGAATGTTTATGGTGGTACATATGACGGCTCTGCTCTGTCCTCCATGGGTGAGAGCGGTAATGACCCCAAGAACGGCGGTCTGATCCGTGGTGACGGTGTTGGTAATACCATCAACATTCACGGCGGTACCTTCATCGGTGCTGAGGCATCCAACTCCGGCGGCGTTCTGTTTGCTCAGAACGGTTTCTTCACCATGACCGGCGGCGAAATGATGAATGGCTTCGGCAGCAACGGTGGCAACATCCACGTCAGACAGACCGAAGTTACCATCTCCGGTGGCAAGATCCACAACGGTACTGCTACCTTAGATCCCAACGGCCGCGGCGGTAACATCTTTGTCAACGTTTCTAAGGTGACCATTTCCGGCACTGCCGAAATTTACGACGGATCTGCTGTTTACCTTGGTAATAACATCTTCCACAATGACGGCAGTACTCTGAAAGTCAGCGGTGCTAAGGTCTACATGACCGGTGCTGAAGGCGACCAGGCGATCTATCCTGTTCTGCCCAATCCGGAAGATCCCAACCACATGGTCTGTATCTGCGGCAGCTCCACCTCCAGTCATAAGCCAGGGTGTGACGGAACTAAGTATGCATGGAGACCTTGGACGGATGCCGGCACTCTGCCCTCTACTTCCGGTAAGTACTACCTTGCAGTGGATGTCAAGGTTGGCACCACTGTGCCCATTACCGGCAATCAGGAGATCTACATTGACCTGAACGGTCACAAGATTTCCTCCGACACCCGTATTTACCTCATGAACCCCGCTAAGTGCGACGATACTCTGACTATTCTGGACAGCACAGGCAAGGGCAAGGTCGTTATGACCAAGTTCACCGATGGCGCTACCTTTATCGCTATGGGTAACACCGGCAACAAGAAACTGGTTATCTATGGCGGTACTTTCGATGCTTCCACTATCAAGGCTGAGGCAAACGGCGGCTTTGTTCGTGTTGGCTCTGAGACCTCCTCCATGGAGATCCACGGCGGTACCATCATCGGTGCAGCCGCTGCAAACAACGGCGGTACTATCTTTGTTGCAAATGGTGCAAAGCTGACCATGACAGGCGGCGAGATCAAGAACGGTCACGCCAACAACGGTGGTAACATCGTTCTGAATGCCGGCTCTGTCTTCAAGATGACCGGCGGTAAGATCCACCACGGTACTGCTGCCTTTATCAACGATAAGAATGAAGAGTTTGGCCGCGGCGGTAACATCTTCGTTAACGGCGCAAAGCTTGAGATCGGTAAGTCCGCTCAGGTTTATGATGGCACTGTCAACTACCATGGCGAGAACATCTTCTATAATACCGGCAGTGAGTTGGATATTAAGGGTAAGGTTTATCTGACCGGCAGCGACTTCGATGGCATTTATCCCATCCCTGCAGCTGATGTCGATGAAGGCCACAAGGTATGTATCTGTGGCAGCAGCACAGATGTTCACAAGCCTGGTTGTGACGGAACCAAGCACGCTTGGAGCCCCTGGACTGTGTCTACCACTCTGCCTTCTGCATCCGGTAAGTACTACCTGGACTGCGACATCACTCTGGACGAGGCTGTTGAGGTCACCGGTAATGAGGCTATCTACATTGACCTGAACGGTCACACCATTACCTCCAGCGTTCGTGCATACCTCGACAGAACCACCAACTCCATCTTCTCCCTGACTCTGCTTGACTCAGTTGGTACCGGTAAGATGGTTGGTACAGAAACCAATACCACAAGACTGCTGGCAACCATCATCACCAAGGGTGAGAAGGTTATTACCATCTATGGCGGTACTTATGACACATCCGCTATGGCCTCCACCAACAACGGTGCGCTTCTCTCCGCTCACGATGCTGATTCTACTGTTAATATTCACGGTGGTACCTTCATCGGTCCTAAGAGTTCCAACATCGGTGGTTTAATCGTTGTTGAGAACGGCGCATTGAATATCACCGGCGGTGAGATCAAGAACGGTACTGCTCAGAGCGGCGGCAACGTATATGTTAAGGATGCTACCTTCACCATGACCGGTGGTAAGATCTACGGCGGTATTGCCAATGGTTCTAACGCCCGCGGTGGAAACATCTTCAATAACGGTAGTACCATCAACATTTCCGGCACTGTTGAAATTTACGACGGTACTGCAGCTTCTGGCGCTAACATCTACAACATGGGCGAGTACGAGTTTGAGAACACCGGTAATGTTTACCTCACCGGCAGCTCCTCCAATGGTATTTATCCCATCAATGTTACCGAAGAACTCCATATCAGCTGTATCTGTGGCAGCAATTCCGATGATCCTGCTGAACACAAGCCCGGCTGTGACGGTACCAAGTATGATGATTGGGAGGCCTGGACTTATACCGATTCTCTGCCTATTAAAGACGGCAGATACTACCTGTATGATGACGTAATCATCAGCGGCATCCAAACAATTACCGAGAAAGATGCCAACATCGTTGTTGACCTGAACGGTAAGAAGGTATCCTTCGCTGAGGGCGCTGCAAAGGATGCTCGTGTTTACAACATGATTTCCACCAATCCTTATGATCTGACCATTCTGGACTCTAAGGGTACCGCAGTGATCGATCTTGGCGAGCGCGAGACAGCAGGTGCGCTTGTAGCTCTGCATCAGGCTGATAAGACCTTCACTCTCTATGGTGGTACCATCGACGGCTCTAAGGTTGTTGGCACTAACCATGGCGCAATTATCCGCAACATCGGTCATGTCGTGAACATTCACGGCGGCACCATCATCGGCGGCGACGGTACTCCCAAGTCCAAGAACGGCGGCGTCATCAACGTCAGCGCCGGTGGTACTCTGAACATGACCGGCGGTACCATTGAGGGCGGCAAGGCTGTCAACGGTGGTAACATCTGCATCGAGGATGGTACGCTCAACCTGGCCGGCGGCACAGTGCAGGATGGTACTTGTACTTCTAACGGCGCAAACATCTATATTAATGATACTGTTGCTGAAGAAAACTACACCATCGCACCTGAGACTGCTGTTGGCTTCACCGATCCTGCAAAGACCTACACCGGTATTTATCCTGACGAGACCATGACCGGCTATAAGGTAGCTCACATGCTGCAGAATGTTGAAAACGATGAGTACTCTGAGCTGATCGTTGAGAAGAAGGCTGGCATGGCTGGCTTCCTTACTGAGGCAGCTGTTCTGACCGATACACGTGTTAATGGCTTCACAGCCAAGGCTTTTGAACAGGTAACTATTGCTGATGATGGCACTACCATTGTGACCATCTACTACGATCGCAACTCTTATAATGTTACTTGGTTTGCTCAGGACGGTAACTCCGTGATCGAAAGTGGCACTGTCAAGTTCGGCGCAACTCTGACTGCTCCCGAAGCCCCCACCATCACCGACTATCTGTTCACGGGTTGGGATCCTGAGGCACCCGCAACCATGCCTGCTGAGGATGTTTCCTTCACTGCACAGTACATCTACGGCAAGCTGGTGCATGTCTACTTCAACTCCAACGGCGGCAGCGCTGTCGCTCCTCAGGAACTGGCAGAAAACACTGTTGCAACCCTGCCCACCGAACCCACCAAGCCCTACATGACCTTCGCAGGTTGGTACACCGATGAGGCTCTGACCACGGCATGGAACATCGAAGTTCCTGTGGCTGAGGACATCACCCTGTACGCAAAGTGGACTGATGCAATTTCTTGGACCGAGTGGACTGATGCAACCACACTGCCCAGTACTCCCGGCTACTACAAGCTGATGGTTCCTGTTACTGTTTCTGAGACGATCCTTCTTGAGACTGCAGGCGAGATCGTCATCGACCTGAACAACCAGATTGTTACCGGCAACACCAACTCTGCAATCTACACCTTCGCCTCTGCTGCAAGTACCACATTGACTGTTTCTGTGTGGGACAGCGGCACAACCGGCACCATTAACCTCGGTGCGTGCCGCCTTGGTTTGCTTAACAATACTTCCGCGAATGGACGCATGGGTGACTACATCTTCAATGTTCAGGGCGGCACCATTAACGGCGGTACCTACAACAATGATAATGGCGGTGTCTTCCTGGTCAGTGGTAGCAACAACAAGCTGAACATTTCTGGCGGAACCATCAAGGGCGCTGCAATGACTTCCTATTCAGGTGGTGTTGCACAAATCAAGACAGGTTCTACGCTCACCATGACTGGTGGAACACTCTACGGCGGTAATGCTAAGAATGGCGGTAATCTCATTTGCCAGGATAGCGGCAAGATTTACATTACTGGCGGTGAGGTTCACAGCGGTAGAGTAACTGACCGCGGCGGTAATATCTTCGTATCAAACAGCGGTACCTGTGTTATCAGTGGTACTGCCAAGGTTTATGACGGTGTAACTACCAACACTGATGCTACTAAGAGCAAGAGCGGCAATATCATTGTCCTTTCTGGTGCAACTGGCTTCTTCAGCGATCTGGACTGCAAGACTGTCTACGATCCAAGCACCTGTACCAACGTCTACATGACAGCCGATTCTGCTGTTCACGGCATCTTGAACCAAAAGAATCCTTAAAATAGGGGAGTGGCCCCACCTTAACGGGGCCACCCCATACGCATATTCCTATATTCGATTTTTTAATGTAATCATGTGTATAGCATGAACATATAAACGAAAGGAGAAACCCTTTTATGCGTAAAGGTAAATTTCTAATTTGCATGTTGCTGGTTTTGGCGCTTGTAATTGCCATTCCTGCTGCTATCTTCGCAAATGATTCCGCCTCAGATGCTGCCGATGTGCCTGATTATGGTGGAAACATCTACAATGCTGGTACAGTTAATATTGCCAGCGGTACTGTCTCTGGCGGTGTTGCCCGTCACGGCGGTAATATCTACAATGCAAAAACCGGTTCTTTGACCGTTTCCGGCGCTGGCAAGATTCTGGACGGCATTGCTTATGTCCTTGGCGCCAATATCTATGTTGCTAACGGCAGTAATTATGTTCTCGGCGGTCAGATTTCCATCAACGGAGAAAGCGATGACGGTGTTTATGCACCTACTCACAGCACCTGTATCTGCGGCAGTAAGACCAGCAAACACGCAGAAGGCTGTGATGGCGAAAAGGATTCTATCGTTTGGCAGGAGTGGACCAGTGCTAATTCCCTTCCCACAGAGACTGGCTACTGGTACCTTGCCGGTGATGTAGTTCTTAACGAGGCTGCCAATATCATGAAGGGCAGTGAGTCCGTAAATGTTGTTCTTGACCTGAATGGTAATACCGTTTACAGATCCGCTGCGGCACGTATCTTTAATATGAATCAGGGTTCTCTGAATCGTCTTACTATACTTGACTCTAAAGGCGATGGCCGTATTGAGCTTGGCAGTACTACCGATTCTCTTGGCTGCTTAGCCTTGATTGGCGGTTCTAATGGCATTACCATTTATGGCGGTACTGTGAATGGTGCAAGAGTAAAGCACACCAATGCATCTGCACCTGGTGCAATTATCCGTGTTGCCGGTACGAATACCAATGCGAATGTTAACATCCACGGTGGTACGATCATTGGCGGTACCGCTGTCAACTTCGGCGGTGGCGCAATTGGTATGAGCATTGGTACCTTGAACATGACAGCCGGCGAGATCAAAGATGGTACTGCTAAGTTTGGTGGCAATATTTATCTTGCTGCCGGTACTACCGCAAACCTTTCCGGTACTGCTGCTGTTACTGGTGGTACTGCTACCGGCAACGGTTACACGGACAGCGGTAACATCTATATTGAAGAGAATGCTACCCTGAACATGGGCGATATCAATGTTGACGGTGTCTACCGTGAGGGCAATGTTCTGAGCGTCGGCTACGGTATTGCAGAGATCACTCCCAAGGAGAACTGGCAGGTTGCTACCGGCGGTGATAACTCCATTATTAAGGACAAGTCTGCCATTAATCCCATCTATGCTGTTTCTGTCTATATGGTTGACAGCCAGGGCAATGAGTACCTCAATGTTGTCGTTGATTTGAGCACTGCTGGCTTAGCGGATAATAGAGAAAACGGACTTGGTATTGGTGATGAGGTTCGTGATATTGCACTGAGTGAGTTTGGCCTTGATGCAAAGTATGTTACTGTTGCCGGTACTCACGCTCACGCCAGCGTTTCGTACAGCAGCAATCTGACCAATGTAGTAGATCAAACTCAGGCATGGCGTCAGAACGAGTTGCGTAATGGTATTATTACTTCTATCCAGCAGGCTAAGGACGATGCTTCTCCTGTTACCGGTATGTACACGGGCTCTACTGAGACCGAGAACATGACCTTCGTTCGTCGCTACACCACAAGCAGCCCCAACTACACCAACGGCTACTATGATGGCTTCAAGGAGAATGCCTCTGGTGTACCTAACGATCTTATTCACGAGTCTGATGCTGATGAAGAGATTCAGCTGATTAAGATTACCCGTGAGGGCGGCAAGGACATCGTTATGGTGAACTGGCAGACCCACGCAACATTGACGGATAATCTGGCAATTATCTCCTCTGACTTTATCGGTTCTCTTCGTGATACTGTTGCAAGCGGTCTGAATGCGCACTGTGTATTCTATCAGGGCGCATGTGGCAACCTTGCACCTACCAGCCTGATTAAGAACGAGAGCAAGTACAAAGCTTCTCTTGCTTCCGCACTTCAGCTCGGCAAGGATGTCGCTGCTTATGTTGTTGGTTTCAATGACTACACCGAGGTTAAAACCGGCGGTATCCAGGTCAACCAGCAGCAGATTACGGATTCTCTGTCCAGCAAGGTTACCGATGAAATGCTCATCGCTGTTGCTACTGAGGTCTATAATTACGGCAATACGAAGGGTTATGTTGCTGCTAACCAGTATATCATCGATAATAACTATGATGATACATACGGTCTGGAAACATACCAGCATGCTAAAGAAATCGTGGAGGCTCGCAGCGGAAATATGCCTACCTATAAGGCATATGAGATCAACTCCGTATCTATCGGTGATGTAGCATTTATCACATTGCCCATGGAGCTGTCCGATGTTACCGGTAAACAACTTAAGGAGTGCTCCGACTTTGATACTGTCATGTTGATTGGCTACAGCTGTGGCAAGGGCAAATACGTCATGCACGACGCTGCCTACGAACACGGTGGCTACGAGACCTATTGTTCTTACTTCCAGCGCGGTGAGGCTGAGAAGCTTGTTGGACTGTACGACGCAGTTCTTGATAAGCTCTACACCTCCAGATACTAATATCTAATAGGGAAGTGCCTCTGTGCCTTGGCACAGGGGCACTTTCATAGCTGAAAGGATGTATGCGCATGAAACGTTTGAAGATCCTGGTTGTTTTGCTGTTTGTTATCTCTTTGGTAGCATCCATTACAGCCAGTGCTGTTTCTGCTGACCGCTATATGTCTGCCCAGTACGGCGGCAATATCTACAATGCCGGTACTGTGAATATGTCCGGTGGTAGTATCTGGGGCGGTGTGTCTGAACAGGGTGGCAATATTTATAACGCCGGCAGGCTAATCATTAGCGGTGCTGCAAAGGTCTTTGATGGCCTTTCCAGACTTTTTGGCGGCAATGTCTTTAATGACACCAGTGCCTTCTTCACCAATACTGGTAACATTTTCTTCACGGATAAAGAAGGCTCCGGTATTGTTACAGAAGACGCTGGTAAATGTATCTGCGGTGGACTTAACGGCCACCTTGCCGGCTGCGACGGAGCTGAGCAGAACTGGTCCATGTGGACAAAAACAGATAGCCTGCCTGTAGATAGTGGCTACTACAAACTCAGCAACAATGTCCATATTGCTACTTATGCGAATGCAAATAAGTCTGCAGATATCTATCTTGACTTGAATGGCTACACAGTCACTCTGGCAGATGAAGGTACTCGCATTTACCATGTTTCTCAGGCAAATACAAATGTAAACATTACTATCTTGGACTCCGTCGGCACCGGTAAGATCGATCTCGGCTCCGGCACAGGCTCTGGTAAACTTACCGCGCTGCGGGATACTGGCAGCGGTAAAAAGTCATTTACCATTTATGGCGGTACCATTGACGGCTTCAGGCTTACTGGTGGAGCTAATGAAGGTGCTGTAATCCGTAGCTTGGAGAATGCTACGGTTAATATCCATGGCGGTACTGTTATTGGTGCAGGTACATCCACTAAGGATGGAGGTGCTATTTATAGCAAGAACAAGCTGATTATGACCGGCGGCACCGTTACCGGCGGCAGTGCCGTAAATGGCGGTAATATTATGGTTGCAAGCGGTGAATTTAACATGACTGGCGGTAAGATCATGAATGGTTACGCATCCGGCTATGGCGACAATGTATATGTCGACAAGGCAAACGGTGCAACCATGACCGTCGCGATAACGGGGGATAGCGGTTTCTATCTGTCTGACAGCAACAATAACGGTATCTATCCCACCGTTAATATCGCATGCGATTGCCGCAGCAACACAGATTCCCATGAAACCGGCTGTAACGGCACCCGTTACTGCACTGGCTTTGACTTCGGCATTCCTACCTCGGATCAGGTGGCTGTGGATGCGCTGGAATATGTGCGGGTAAATGATGTTGACAATACTTATCTCACCGAAGTGACCAGCGATGGCTACTACATGGTCAATGCACTTGCACCGCAATTCTCCATTGGTGGCGAAATTAATACAGAAAACACCTCTGGCGTCAGCGTTCGCTTTGCTACCGATGCAACTGATTTCTGCATTCGGGTTAATGTCACCAATGCCGCAGTTCCTATGGCCCATCAGCACGGCATGGGTGTATATGGTATTGATGTCTACATTGGCTCCGGCACGGACCGTTATGAATATGACTGCGATACCGGTCAGCTTATGTCCAGCACCACGCAGATTCTGGAGATTATTGATGATCTGCCCAGCGGTAACAAGGAAGTGCAGATCAACTTGCCCTTGTTTGCCGGTGTGACCAGTGTGGAAGTCGGCTTCAAGGATGGAGCCAAGGTTGCGGCTCCCACCGAAAGAGCTTATGATGACATCGTTTTCTACGGCTCTGCTGTTACCCAGGGCAATTCCGCATCCCGTCCCGGCACAGCCTATGCCAATATTCTGGGCCTTGTGCTGAATGCGAATGTCCGCAATCTGAGCTATGTAGATGGCGGTATGGGCACTGTGGCTGCTGCCCAGCGCATTGCTACCCTCGACGGAATTGGCGCATTTGTGATGGACTATAATGACAGCAATACTGTGGCCGGCTTGGAACAGACCCACTATGCCTTCTATCAGGCTATCCGTTTGGCCCATAAAGATTTGCCGATCATCCTGCTGACAAGCCCTGTCTATAGGGCTTCTGAGTCTACAGTGCAAGCCCAGCGGACTGCCATCATTCAGCAGACTTATGATAAGGCTATTGCTGATGGCGATACCAACATCTATCTCATCAGCGGCGAGGATTATTTCCCCGATAATTACGCAGATCTGTATACAGAGAATATGGTCCATGCCAACGATTTGGGTATGTATAACATCGCCAAGACCATTTATCCTGTGCTGAAAGCTATGCTGGATGGTACTGAGATCCCCGAAGTAAAGGCGCCTGCCGATACTGACTTTGATGCACCTGTGAATTCTGAGCAGGATCTTTCCATGCTGAACTATGTAAGCATTGAAAGCATTGCTTCCAGCTATCAGAAGGGCGTACTGAATGGTTATAATATGATTTCTGCGCTGGCACCTCAATTTGCCATTGGCGGCTGTGAGCATCCCAACGATAACGACGGCAGACTCTATCGTTTGGATCGTTCCAATATGTCCAATTATTCCCCGAAGAATGCGACTTTGGCGGCCAATACATCCGGTATTAGCATCCGTTTCTGCACCGATGCCAGCGAAATCTATGTTGATTTGGATGCTTACAATGTTAAAACGACACTCTCTAATGGTACTTGCGCCAGCAGCACATACGGTATCGATGTGTATGTCGGCACCGGCACCAACCGTACCCTGTACGCAGTTGTCACCGGCTCCGAGACCGAGGAAATTGGCTCCGATAGCGGCGGCCGCATTATCCCGATCAATCAGGTTATTGCGCTGCCTGAGGGCTATAAAGAGGTAATGATCGAGCTGCCTTTGTATGCCGGTGCAAGAAATGTTCAGATTGGTTTCCCGGATGGTGCGAAGGTAGCCCTGCCTACGGAAAGAACCTACGATGATATCGTGATCTACGGCCCGTCCATCGCACAGGGCGCCTCAGCCGGCCGTCCCGGTCTTGCATACGCCAATATCTTCGGCAGGATGCTCAATGCCAATGTGCGCAACCTGGGTTTCTCTGAATCTGCATTGGGTGAACAGGTGATTGCTGAGTATATCGCTAATATTGACAATATCTCTGCATTCATTATGGACTATGACCACAATAACTCTACAATCGGTCTGCAGAACACCCACTATGACTTCTACAAGACGGTCCGTGAGGCACACAAGGATATCCCCATCATTATTCTGTCCCGGCCTGTCTATTTGACAGAGCCCAATTCAGACCATCACATCCGTGTAGGCATCATTAAGGATACTTATGAGCGGGCACTGGCTGAAGGCGATAACAATGTCTACTTCATTCAGGGCGATGACTTCTTTGCTGACGACTACCCGGATCTAAATTCCGTGGATACCGTTCATCCAAATGATCTTGGTATGTACTACACAGCGAAAGCAGTCTACCCGCTGCTCAAGCAGGTCTTGGATGCCAACTAAAAAATAAAACCTCCGGCTAAGCCGGAGGTTTTAATTATGCGAGAATTTTAGCAGTTGTTTCATCCTCATACTGACGTGTGTAGAGCTCGTAGTAGTAGCCTTTGTGCTCCAGTAGATCGGAGTGCTTGCCCTGTTCTACGATCTTACCGTTCTTTACCACAAGGATCAGATCAGCATTGCGGACGGTGGACAGGCGGTGTGCGATCATTAATGATGTTCTGCCAGCAGTAACAGATTCCATTGCAGACTGGATCTTTGCTTCTGTCATGGTGTCGACGGATGCGGTAGCCTCGTCGAGGATCAGAATTCTTGGGTCTGCAAGAATAGCACGTGCAAAGGAGATCAGCTGTTTCTCACCTGTAGAAAGCAGGTCGCCGCCTTCGCCGACGTCGGTATCCAGTCCCTTGTCGAGGTGGGCGATCACATCATCGGCAGAAACTGTGTGAATGGCATCCCAAAGCTGCTCCTCTGTGGCATTTGGGTTGCCCATAAGCAGGTTTTCTCTTACAGTGCCGGAGAAAAGGTGCGGTGTCTGCAAAACATAACCGATGGCGCTGTGCAGCCACAGCTGTGATCTCTCTCTTGCGTCTACATCATCAATGAGAAGCTGACCTGTTGTGGGCTCGTAGAACCGACAGACCAGATTTACAAGGGTAGACTTTCCGGCGCCGGTCTCACCGACGATTGCAAGATGTGTGCCAAAGGGAATCTTCAAACTGAAGTTTTCCAGTACCGTTTCTTCGCCGTCCGGATATTGGAATGTCACATCTTTAAATTCGATGTCACCTTTAATGGGCTCCCAGTTTTCTTTCTTTGGTTCGAAAGAATCACCGTATTTTTGGGTTACCTCTGGGGTGTCGATGACATCGGATTTTACAGCCAAAAGGTTTGTAAATCGCTCGATATTGACCTGTGTTGTAATGAGGTCTGATACGATGTCAACCAGCCAGCGCAGGGGCTCCATCATGCCTTGCGCGTAGGTCATAAATGCAGAGAACGTTCCCAGTTCCTCCAAGGCGATGTAGCCCCCTTTCCATAGCACGATTGCCAATGCTACGGATGAGGCAAAATTCATCGTTCCGGCAAACAAGCCACGAAGGCGGGATGCCTTAATGCTCTTGGAGCGCATTGTGTTTGTCTCGTCCTTAAACCTCTGTTCCATCTTTTCCTCAATGGCAAGGGATTTAATGGTCTTTGCGCCCATGATGCCTTCATTGAAGTTGCCGGTGATCTTAGAGTTGACTTCGCGGACCTCACGGTTTACACCAATCAGCTTTTTCTGGAAAATGGAGAAGAGGATTACAAGCAGGGGAACGGTGGCCAAAACAAGAAGTGCTAGCTTTGCGTTCATGATGAACATCGTAATAATTGCGCCAGCAAGATAGGTGATGCGCCAGGTGCAATCGATCAGACACCAGCTAACCAGTTCGCCGATACGACCCGTATCGCTCATAAGACGTGCATGGATATAACCAACACTGTTTTGGTTGAAATAAGAGAAGGATAGGGTTTGCAGGTGTTTAAAGCCTGCCTGTCGCAGCTCCCGGTTTACCCTCGTTTCCACGATGGTCGCCTGTGCGCAGGAGATGTAGTTAACAACTGCTGCCAGCAGAATCACTGCCAAATAGACGATCACGAAGGCGACGATGGTGCCCATAGATCCTTTGCGAACAAAATTGTCCAGAGCATAGCGCTGGAACTGGGGGATGATGATGTCCACACCGCTGCTGACAAGGGCCAGTGATACCATCACAAGGATCAGCCCGCGGACCTTTTTCAGAAACGGCAGAATTTTGCCGATTCCAAAGAATTTCAGATGCTTTGCATTATTTTCCATTATACGGCCACCTCCTTGGAGCCGCTTTGGGTCTCGTAAATCTTTTGGTAGATACCGCCGGCGGACTTTAGCTCCTCGTGGGTACCTTCTTCCACGATCCGGCCACGGTCCAGCACGATGATCTTATCTGCGGCGGAAAGGGTAGTGATGCGGTGAGAGATCAGAATAACACTGGCTTTACCAAACTTATTGGAAATAGCCTGCCTGATTTTTGCATCCGTCTGGGTATCCACAGCAGAGAGTGAATCGTCAAAGACCATGATCGGTGTTTCCTGCGTCAGCATTCTTGCGATGGCGGCACGCTGTTTCTGACCGCCGGAAAGGGTTACACCACGCTCGCCGACCATGGTCTCGTAACCCTGCGCAAATGAGGAGATGGTTTCACCCAGTGCAGCAGCCTCTGCAGCGGCTCTGATGACCTCCATGTTCATTTCGGGAGAAGTAATGCCAATATTCTCTGCGATGGTTCTGGAGAACAGGAAGGGCTCCTGGAGTACCATGCCGATGTTTCTTCTCAAATGCTCGGTTTTGATTTTCCGGATATCTGTACCGCCGATGGAAATGCGGCCGGAGTTTTCATCCAGCAGGTACAGCTTATCCAGCAACAGCATCAGTGTAGATTTACCACTGCCGGTGCCTCCGAGGATGCCAAGGGTCGTACCCGCTTTCATTGTGAAGTTGATGTCATGGAGCAATTCCGGGGCATTGTCATAATGAAAATGTACATGCTCAAAGCAAATATCGCCGTCCATAGGTGCTTCGGTCGCATCAGCATCGTCAGACTCGATAGGGGAGTCCATGATATAAAAAACACGGTCGATGGAAACACCTGCTTTACTCATTTCTGAGATCATTCTGCCAAGCTGACGGATGGGCCACACCAGCAGGGAGTTGTAGGAGATGAATGCAAGGTATTTACCTTCAGTCAGGCTGCCGACAATGCAAAAGTAAGCACCAAAAGCAACGACGAGCATAACTTGTATGCCGGAGAAGATATCCGACACGCTCCAAAAACGGCTCATGATCTTAGCCATCTTCTCCCAAAGGGATGTGTAATAATCGTTCTGCTTTGTAAACTTGTCCATCTCAGAGCGTTCCTGTCCAAAAGCTCGGACAACACGCACGCCAGTAAGGTTTTCCTGCGCCATAGCAGATAGTTTACCCTCGTTTTCATCGCAGTCCATAAAACCGTCGTGGATCTTTTGGTGAAAATGAATGGAATAGCCGATAATCAAGGGGACAGGTATCAGTGCAATGAGGGTGAGCGGTCCATGCATGGATACCATGAAATAAATGGACAAAATCAGTAATATCACGATCCGGAATACGGATGTCAGTTGCTCAGAGAGAAAGTTTTTTGTTGTATCAATATCCGAGGTGCAGCGCTGAATGATATCACCGGTGCGGTTGCCCATATGCCATGCGTAGGGAAGCCGCTGTATGTGTGAAAACAGCTTGTCCCGCATGGATTTGACCAGTGTTTCCGAAGCTTTTGTATTAAATACGCGAAATGCATAGCTGCTGATAACCTGCACAATGGCCACAACCAAAATTGCGGCAGCCATGATCCACAGATTCTGTCCAAGATAGGCGAAACCGCCGATGGAATTGACTGCATCCATTACAAATGCAGGAAAGTCACCGTCCTTTCCAAGTAATGCACAGTCCACAGCAGCGCGGATGATTTGTGGCTGCAGCATATCTGCCAGTGCGGTTACACCAGCGGCAAGAACAGTAATCAAAAAGTACCGCTTTGCTCCTTTGAGGAATTTCAGCAGAAGAGCCAGCTTTTTTCTCTTCTGCAGTCGATTTTCTTTGGGTTCCATTTTTTACTCTCCGTTTCTAAGATGACAAAAAGGGGGCAGGCCGAAGCCTGCGCCCTTAAACTAAGCCCGTGACAAAATTAGCCCACGTAACCGTAAGGAGCGAGACTTTCAGCATATTTCTTAACCAAATTAACAGTATTCAACATGAAGCTCACTCCTTTCTTTCAATATTTTCTGTATCATAGCACTGAAAATTTCCTTTGTCAAGGAATTATTTCCATCAAATGTCAAAGGAAGGATTCATATAATAAACATTCTTCTGATTCAGCTTTTCCCGGAGCTGCTGAATGGACTCGCCGAATCTCTGGAAGTGCACAACTTCCCGCTGCCGCAGGAACTTTATCACATCGTTTACATCCGGATCATCAGATAGACGCAGGATGTTATCATAGGTTACCCGTGCTTTTTGCTCGGCGCCAAGGTCTTCGCTGAGGTCTGCGATGGGGTCACCCTTTACCTGCATGGTTGCGGCAGTCCAGGGCGTTCCGGAAGCAAAGGTGGGGTACACACCAACGGTGTGATCCACAAAGTACTGTTCCAAAGGTGTGCCTTCGATATCCTTTTCCTTTAAGTTTCTGGTCAGCTGATGCACGATGGCACCCACCATTTCGAGATGCCCTAATTCTTCCGTGCCTATTGAAGATTAAAAATGGTCATGTTATAATAACTCCGGAAGCGCACTTTCCTATGAGCATTCTGCATACAATGGCAGAGAAGCTTATAGCGAGGTGGCGTTATAATTTGATAATCAATCCCGAAGCTTTGACGATTACAAAAGCTGAGTGTGATGCGTTATTTGATGAATTCACGCATTACATACGGGATGTTCTTTCCATTAGAGAAATAAAGGAGGAAGTGCGCAGTGGCAAAAACCCAAGTAATCGAACCAATCAAACGCCTGCTGAAAACTGAAGATGACCAGCCCCGAAATGTGTGCGCCTACTGCCGCGTTAGTACAGATGAATTCGACCAGCGAAATTCACTTGTAGCACAAAAGCAGTTTTTCCAGCGGTATTTCTCCCAACACCAAAATTGGACGAATATAGGCATTTTTGCAGACGAAGGCCTTAGCGGTACTTCGCTTGAAAAACGCGAAGAATTCAACCGGATGCTTGCACTTGCCAGATATGGCGGCGTGGAGATTATACTGACTAAGGAAGTCAGCCGTTTTTCCCGAAATGTCAAAGACCTGCTGAATATCATTGAGGAATTACGAGCCAAAGGGGTCTATATCTGGTTTCTATCCGATGATATCAACACAGAAAAGAACGACTACCGCGAACGGATTACTCAGATTGCAACCAACGCCGAGCAGGAGAGCTTGCGTACCTCCCGCCGTGTGCGTTGGGGACAGCAGCAACGTATGGAGCAAGGTGCAGTATTTGGCCGGAAAGAAATGTTCGGCTATAATATTGTCCGTGACGAAAACGGGATTCAGCGCTTTGTTATCATTGAGGACGAAGCAGAAATTGTACGCCAGATTTATCAATGGTATGCTTCCGGTGACGGTACATTTACCATAGCGAAGCGGCTGCAGCAGATGGGGGTTAAAACCAAACGATACAAAAACGGTTGGAGCAATGTAGTTATTTTACGGCTGTTACGGAATGAGAAATATGTAGGTGACCTTGCTCAAGGCAAGACCTATACCCCTGACCCGCTTACCCATAAGAAGAAATATAACCGGGGTGATTCCATTAGCTTCTACATAACCGACCACCATCCAGAGGCAGCAATCGTCAGCCGTGACCTGTGGGATAAGGTGCAGAAAAGACTGAAGGATAATGAACCGTCGGACGAGGTCAAAGCAAAGCACTCAAACCGCTACTGGACATCCGGTAAGATTTATTGTGGCTGCTGTGGTAATTCCTATATCAGTGTGCGAAAAAAGCAGCAGAACGGCTTGTATAGGGCCTGGGAGTGCATTGAGAACCACGAGCGCGGTCTACCGCGTCAGATTGTAAATGACCTGGGGGAAGTTGTTCCGGTCGGTTGCACCGGCAGACGGGTTAATGAGCGGGTTCTGGCAATGGCTTTGCACGATATTATCACCCAGTTGATAATCCCCCATAAAGAGAAAATTTGCTCCGCGCTTCGAGAGGACTACGATACGCTAACTAAACCCAAGGATAACAGGGCGCAAATAACAGCGGTAGAGAAAAAGCTTACCAAGAGGCGAGAGGATATTGTTTCTCTTACTGATAAGTATATGAGCGGTATTGTTCCGGAGTTGGCATATACAGCCACTTCCAAGGCGTACCAAGACGAAATCAAGGAATTGGAATTGGACCTTGCGCAACTGAAACAAGAAGGCATTACAGCCGCCATGGAAGCCAGTGCATTCACGGATTATATCGCTCAAATTGAGCGCATTGTAGCTCTATCGGATGAAGAGATAAATGAAGGTCTCTATGAACGAGTCACAAAGAGAATCGTTGTACACCCCGAGCAGGTCTTGGAAATCCATCTGTCCTTTATGGCGAAGCCTATCTTTATGCGCTATAAAACGCAGGGCAGGGGAGCAACCTACACAGCAATTTTTGAAATACTGTAATATGAAAATAAGCCATGTGTGGTTTCACGCATGGCTTATTCTTTTGGATTCGTGGATGAATCTCTTAGGTTTTTCATTGCTTGGACTTGTGCGATTTCATCACGGACATAGTTAAGGAATATTAACAAAAATGTCTCTTCCTCAACACTATTATCAAAGAGTTTTTCTGGGTTTGTAATGAGTCTGTTCCGTCCATAGTTGTGCACAAGAACATAGCAATTATAGGTGTATACTAAATAGTATAAGACATCTTCAGGATTTTTGATTTTCTCGATATCTCGATATTGGCTGGTCGTGATTTTATCAAGCACATAATCAAAGAACTCATTATTTCGAGCATACATATCAGGGCTAATCTTATAAAAGTGCTTCATTTCTGCATATGAATTCAAGGATTATCACCCTTTCTGTCTATCGGCTCGATGCTGATTTCATCCTTATCCAGTAGGTCGTTGTAGGACACTCCGAGAGCCTCAGCAAGGTAGACAATTTCGATATCTGTAACAAATCGTTTACCAGCTTCAATACGCTGTACAGCATTCTTATCAATATCCAATCCGCGCAGTTGGAGCAGACCAGCCAGCTTGTTCTGCGATAGACCGGCTGCTTTACGGTACACGGCGACATTACGCCCACAGACATTATTATCACCGTTTACGGTCTTGTTAATGAACATAATTCCGCCACCTTTCGGCATAAATATTTCAGATTTATGACATTCACTACTTGTCATTTTGGGTATTGTATGCTAAAATGGTGCAAAGAATGACATTCACTAAATGTCGTCAAACAGAAAATAATAGAAAGGGACGTTTGTTTATGCCTTACTGTCAAAACTGTGGCGCAGAAGTGGCCGGTCACTTCTGCCCGAACTGCGGCGCGCAAGCGGGTTCCGTAGTACAAACTGCTCCGCAATTTATCATCCACAAGGACGCAAAGGTGAAACCTATTTTCAGCACACTGCATCTGGTCATCGCCGGATATTTGGGCAACATTTTTCTGATTACTACCTTGGTTATGCTCGGTGTCGGCATTGCTTTTGCGTTTAATCCCGAGTACACTTTCACTGAAAAGCTGATTTTTCCGGTGCTTAGTATTATTCTGGTGGGTATCACCTACCTCTTGTATTTGCCGGGTATCAAATCCATTCGTAAGTACGCCCCCGAAGGAGAGGCTATGAAGGCCTTCCGGTCTTTCTTTGCAAAATCCGTGCTGTTCATTTTTGCATGGGGTGTCACCATGGCAGGCTGCCTGTACATCATTGGCCTTTTCTTTAAGGTCTGGCGTTTCGGTATGTGGGCCGCTTGTCCTAACGCAAATCAGTATGTAGTGATTGTGGACGGCGAGAAAATTCCGGTTACACGATACTATGACGACCTGTCCGGCTACGGCGCAAGAGGCAAGTATATCTTCATGGACGAAAATGGTGAATATTATCGTCCGCCCATTAAATGATTAGAAACCAGAGGTATATTATGAACACAAAACGATTGATTTGCCTGCTGCTGATTGTGGCTTTAACCTTCTCCCTATCTGCGTGCGGTACTGGCAGTTCCGTAGGTTCAGAGACTCCCAGTAACGAAACACAGAGCACTGGTGGAACAAATTCTAATACACCAGAAGAACCCGCGCTGGTAATGCCTGATGCACCTACCGATGTTTTGGAACAGATGGCTTACAATCCGGCGTATGAGACACTGGAAGATGTAAGCGAAAATGTTACGTCCCTGATTTGCGGCTTGCCGTCGTCTACACCGGTAACCGTTGATTCTGTAACGGAGTTTGCTACAAATGATGAGCTCCAAGGCTTTATCAGCACGTTTGATAATGTCGGCTCTTACGAAACCAACGAGTTTAACCTGGCCGGCGACTCTCTCTCCGTGCGTACCGATTGGTGCAATGAGACGTATTCCGGTACAAATTTCTTCTTCCTGGCAAGCAAAGATTATAGTGCACAGATGATTCCGGTAATCAACGGTGTGATGTTTCGCGAAGATGCCGACACGCTGTATGTAATGCTGGGATACAGCAATCGTGCTTATGTAGATTTGGATGATGAGCAGAAGTGGGCAGATGAAACCTATGACGAGAACATTGCGTTAAATTCTGTTGCTGGTTATTACATCGTTGGCTTGGACATTTCAAAGGTCTCTGATGTAAAACATGTCGTATTTGTTGCTCCGGAGGAGAAAGCTTACACCCGCTCCGACATCAATGTTAGCATTGTTGGATTTGATATGAAGTACACAGAGCTGCCTTTCTTCGATTACAAGAACAATGGCGTGGATGGCTCTGTATGGGGCTTCCCGTCTACCAAATCCGCGGAGGCAAACGGTGTTGACTTGATTACGGATTACGAAAAGTTTGCATCTATTCTGAGCAATTACGACGATATTACCAGTAAAGAGCGTGACTATCTGATTTATGAGCCCGGTTATGTCAATTACAAACACCGTCAGAACGGCTTGACCCAAGTGGCAGAACAGGGCGAATTGTTAAATATTTTAATTACTTCTCCAGAATTAGATGCTTACTCGTCACTTCGCATGGGTTCTTTCTGGATTGTTACCGGCAAAAATGCCGACGGCACCGATAAGAAAGAGCTTTGCGGTCAGTTCTACGATGCTGAGACCGATACCGTGTACATTTATCTGGAATACAACGGTCAGCCGCATGCACAATATGAGCACTGGTCTGACAAAGAAGCAATCAACACGAATTCTAAGGCTACCTATGCACTGATGTCAGTATCTTTCTATAACGATGCTCAGCATCTTGTCTCTAATGTCGTAGTTGTATTGCCTGACCCTGCAACAGTTCCTGCTGAATAAGTAAATAGTCAGAATCCCATCGGCTTTCATTGCCGGTGGGATTTTTGTTTGGCATTTTTGCATTTTGCTTATGCATCGAAATATCTCTGACTGTCATTGTCTCATTACAACGAGATAAGACAGCCTAAAACTCAGGGCGGAAGAATGAGCGTGAGTGGATAATCACGAAAAAACAACCTTGCCGCCGTGGAAATGGGTTCATCGCCGTTAAGCGTCGGTCAGCTGGCCGTTAAAGGGTGGCGTCTTTCTTGCTCAAGACCCCGGGTGTTCGGGACTGTCCTGTCGTTGTGCATGATGAAGGTGGAAGTAGGGCATCCACCGGAGTGCCATCAGGGAAGCATAGTGGCGATTGATAATCGAGCGCGTTTTATGGCAGACCTTGGCGCAAAGCGTAATAGCTTACCACATGGCAACCAGTAATGGTTGCGTTGATACGGAAACCTCAGCATGGCTCCAAACGGAAGTCATGTTTTTTCATATCCTCCTTCTGACCAACTGAAACTCTCTATTTTAAAATTTTTCGGTTTGGTCAGGGGGGGTTAGCCGTTTGCCTTGCATTCTCCACCGGAAGTGTGGATTTTGGATTGCCTGAAAGCAAACAAAGTGTGGACTTCGTGGTTTCGACTTTCGGTGGTAGCTCTCTGGTACAGAAAGTTTGGATTTCAGCGAGGCGATAAACGGCGTAGGGGCCCTCATGGATTACCCTTCTATGGATTACCTATCTATGGATTATTGTTGGATTACTGTGGATTAAACCTAAAGAGAAAGGGCCCGAAGGGCCCTGTAGATGATGCTCTACTTAATGGTGGAGCTTGTGTACAAAAAACGAGCAAAAAGCCATCATTGAAACAGAGATTGGGAACACAACTATATTTTTGCCCAATCAAAAGGAGCTAACAATGCGCAATAAAACCCAATGCTTTTACACGATTGGTCGTGTAATCAGCGAACCTGCCGCCCATGTCAGCAAGGACGCATACTATCTAACCTCGTATGTGGAACTGTTCGGTGGCATGAAAGTGTCTGCACTGGCAGGCAAGCAGGAATACAAGAAAGGAATTTATGTTGGTGTGAGAATCACACCCAAAGGCAATGGTGAAGCTACATACCATGCCTTTGAACTCAATGAAGCTGCCTGTGACATGATTTGTGATGCAGCCAGCTTCATTGGGGAAGACGATGACGATTCGCTGCCGTTCTAAATGCTCCCCGCACAGGGGCCTTCGGAGAACCCAGGGAGTTGCCGTGTCGGCAGCTCCGTACTGGGTACTCCGTTGCCGTATCCCTCTTTTTGTCATTATGATAGTGAACACATTTAAGGAGGGAACAGCTATGGCTATCAGAGTTAGAGCTACTATGCACAACGGAAGAACCCGGGCGACTGGAGAGAGTTATTGTGTTAAGCACAATGACCGGGATTTCAACATATCTCACGCAGAGCATATCAATCCTGCACCAAAGCAGAAAAACAAATACTTCATCGTTGGGACTGATGGCATCGTGAACAACCACCCGGCGATTACGTTTGAAGAACACGAAAAACGGGTCTATGCAGACCTTTTCTCTGAAGCGTTGAGCAAGCAGGCAAAACGCTACATCAAGGACGGCCACGCTGAGCGAGTCCGTTCTACAGAGGATTACCGCACTGCTCCTCGAACCTGCCCGGAAGAGACAATCCTACAGCTTGGCACACGGGAGGAGCACGCTGACCCACAAGCTTTCATCAAGGCGGTCAACCGTTGGTGCCAGCAGATGCAGGCAGCCTATGGAACGCATTGGCGGCTTTTAGACGGCTGTTTACATTTTGACGAGTCCACAATTCACTGTCATATTCGCCAAATCTACATCGTAACGGGGAAGGATGGCCTGCAAATATCGCAATCTAAGGCACTGAAGGAGTTGGGCATCCAGCGCCCAAATCCAGAAAAACCGGAAAGCAAACACAATAACGCCAAGATGACTTTTACCCAGCAATCCCGTGAACTTTGGATTGCTGCCGCCCGGGAATACGGCATAGAGATAGAGGAAATACCGGAAACACCGGGCAGAGCAACACGAACAAAAGAAGAATATATCGCTCAGAAAGTCCGCACTGAGATTGTGGAGCTAAGTGAGCAACGCAATCAAGTCCGTGCTGAAGTCTCTCAGGCCGATTCTGAGAGGGCTGTCATCCAAGATGAGATTACTGCCTTGAAGAAAACCAAAGGAAGGCTTGAGGCTGCCATTGAGCGCATACGCCAAGTGCTGTTGCCTGTTCAACGCCTTATAGAAAAACTGGCGACATACCACATCACCCCAGACCGGACGGTGCTGGATGACATCCTTTTGGATGCGGAAACCACCCGTGCACTCCATTCTCTGGATGCACGAGCATAATATTATAAGGAGGAAATGCTATGAGCAAACAAATTGACAGAACCCCCACACTGGCGGAATACCTTGCGCTCTGGGAGCAAAAAGACGAGCTCACCAAAGATATTGAGAATCTGCAGATAGAGCAAGTCGGCTTACAGGCCTCTGTGGACTATCTGCGCCACGCTGAGCATTCATTGCGGGTTAGAATCGCCACTCTCTGCTACGACATGAGTGAAATTCTCACAATCGCAGGGACATTGGCAGATACCGGAAACACAGATGCTTGGCACAATCTGCCTAAGCCCTGAGTTTCTTTTCGGGCTGTCTGTCTTTATTAGGTTGGTAGGGCAGGGATACTACCATAGGCGCAGGTGCTGAGGCACGGACAGTACAACACCAGCGTCAACCGTGTTTTGATATTTGGTCTACTATTTGCGGTACTACCGCGTGCTCTTGTCGGCATATCAATACCTTCCGTGCCAACTTATACCGTGGTGGTCTACCTTTCTATCCACCACGGTATTTTTATCGTATTGTTCGTTTAGTCATTATTGTAATAGAGTCGATGGCAATGCCACGCTTGAATATAAAGGATATAGGAGATACAAACAATGAACAACGATTTTATTGAAGAACCCAAATGCCTGACAGAGCGTTTTGTCGAAGCGCTAAGCCTTGAAACGCAAACCGGTGAAATTAAATGGCGTTTTCAAGAAGGATACGGCACTCCGGCTAAATGCATTTGCGAGGGGAGGGAGCTGACAATCATACCTGACTACTCCGACCCCGAGCAAGACGGCTACACCCTTTATAGTGCAGCCATAGACGGTACGGACTCCTGTATGCTTATGAGCGCGAAAGGGGTCCCGGCAATGCCTAACAGGCTGCGAAATCTGTACGAGGATATAGTGGAAGCCTCAAAAGAGAATCCCGAGCCTGCATTAGCGCATATGGAAAGCTTTGTAAAGAAGTCTGCAGAAAAACAATGCTTGTATTCCATCATGGATGCAATCAAACTGCTTCACCGCACCATAACTATCAATCTGAAGGATACATATTAACACTATATACAGTCCTGCTTTTTCTATCTTTCTTTGTGGTAGGTCTGTGACATAACAAGCCGGTATTTCCGGTTACTCCTGTTAACCCCCATACGCTGAATCTTTCTCCTTTCAGTTCAGCGTGTGGGGGCTTTTCTAAATGCCCAAAATTAATCTTCTATACCGATGTCCGTCAGCAGACCCTTTTGCTCATCAAAGGGCATGGAATAGCGTTGAGAAAGGTAGCGCAGCGATGCACCCAGTTCGCCGTCCGGGCCACCATATTGACTGATAATGATAGACGCGAGCCTTGGATTGGGGCGTGCAATTTTTACGGGGTACTGCAGTTTCTTATTATAGATAAACATAGCTTATACCTCCTTGTTCGCTGCGTATTCCCATGGCCACGGGTCGCAAAGCCAGGTGTAAGTCTTATCATCTACCGGCATCTTGTGATTCAGCGGACCGCATTTTTCGGAATATTCCATCATCGCTTTGTGGTTCATTTTCTGGTATGCCCGGTAAAGCTCCAGGGCTTCCTTATCCTCTGGATGGGTATCCAGATAAAGTGCAAGCTCCTGAATTGCAAAACCCATAGCCTGCAGGTCTGTTTTCGGTGTTACAAGCTTTTCCTTTTTATTGACCATCCCCATAAAGGGCAGGTCGAGACCGGGATAAATCGTGCCGCGGATAAGGCCCTTTCTGGGATCGTACATTGCAGGGCTCTCCATTTGAAAGGGCACATATGGGTTTGCCAGCGGCGCCATTGCAGGCATACGGCCCATCCCATGATCCTGTGCATCATTCTTTCTGTTCAAATTGATTCCTCCAATCATATTTTGATCTGAACTGTCGTTCCGGCTCATACTATGCCGATTTGCGCTATTGTGTTCACTTGCGGGCAGTTCCCGCATAGGATAAGCTGAGGTGTTGTCCATGAAACGAAACAATTGGGTGGCTATGTTGCCATTTTATTTGCTTACATTTATTCTTGTTATCGGTATTGCAAAGGGTTCAAGTGATGCGGTAAGTGCAATCAGCCAAAACAGGCCGGTGGAACGGACGCATCGAATCGTTATCGACGCCGGACATGGCGGCATTGACGGCGGTGCAACCTCTTGCACGGGTGTTCTTGAAAGCACCATCAACTTAGAAATTGCATTGCGGCTCAATGATCTGATGCATTTTCTTGGGTTAGAAACGGTGATGATCCGCACTACGGATACATCCATATATACGGACGGAAATTCCATTGCTGCACAAAAAGTATCCGACTTGAAAGAACGTGTGCGCATTGTAAATGAAACCCAGGGGTCTGTCCTTGTCAGCATCCATCAGAATATCTTTTCAGACAGCCGTTATGGCGGTGCGCAGGTCTTTTATGCCAGCGACCCGGACAGTAAGAGATTGGCGTCGGACATGCAGAAACTGTTTACGCAAACCGTAAATCCGGGAAGTAAGCGTATCAGCAAAAATGCAAAAGGCGTTTATCTCATGGAGCATATCAATACCTGCGGGGTACTGATTGAATGCGGATTTCTTTCCAATCCGGAAGAGGAAGCAAAGCTGCGAAATGATGATTATCAGAAAAAACTTTGCTGCGTGATCGGTTCGACCTTAAGCAGCTTCTTAGACTCTTGACCGATAAGCAACGGGTTGGTATAATGAAGAAAATACCTAAGGAGCGGTTAGAAATGGCAAAAACAAGAACCGTCTTTTTTTGCACCAACTGCGGTAACGAGACTCCAAAATGGATGGGTCGGTGCCCGGCTTGCGGTGCTTTTAACACAATGGAAGAACATATTGAAAAGCCTGTTCCTGCCGGTAAAGCAAAAACTGCGCCCACGAGCGAGCGCCGTACGCCACAACCCATTTGCGAGGTCGCTGGCGGCGATGAGATCCGCTTTTGCACCGGTATGGGTGAACTTGACCGTGTTTTGGGCGGCGGCGCTGTTGTGGGCAGCCTCGTCCTTGTGGGCGGTGCGCCCGGTATCGGCAAGTCTACACTGTTGCTGCAGATCTGCGATCAGCTTTGCAGGGAGCGCCGTGTGCTGTACATTTCCGGTGAGGAAAGTGAACGCCAGCTGAAGCTCCGGGCTCAGCGCCTTGGGGTTTGCCCGCAGGAGCTTTTGATCCTGTCGGAAACCAGCCTTACGGACATCCTTGAAACTGTGGATGAGGTCAAGCCTGATATTCTGATCGTAGACTCCATTCAGACACTTTACTGCGATAATAATGAATCTGCGCCCGGCAGTGTATCCCAGGTAAAGGACTGCACAATGGCAATGATGCAGCTGTCCAAACAGCAGGGAATTACTGTGTTTGTTGTTGGTCATATCAATAAAGACGGCAATATTGCAGGTCCTAAGGTGCTGGAGCACATGGTGGACTGCGTGCTGTACTTTGAGGGCGATTCCAATTCCTCGTACCGCCTTTTAAGAGCGGCGAAGAACCGTTTTGGCTCCACCAATGAGATCGGTGTGTTTGAAATGGCGGATTCCGGACTGATAGAAGTACCCAATCCATCCCAGATGCTTTTAAATGGCCGTCCTGAGGGCGCAAGCGGTACTTGCGTTGCCTGCGTCATGGAGGGAACGCGGCCGGTTTTGGCAGAGGTGCAGGCCCTTGTCAGTAAGACGAGCTTTAATGTCCCCAGGCGGACTTCTGATGGCTTTGACTTTAACCGGGCTGCGCTGCTCTTAGCGGTTGCAGAAAAGCGGGCTGGACTGAAGCTCAGCATGTTCGATGCCTATATCAATGTGATCGGTGGTTTGCGGCTGGATGAACCGGGTGCTGACCTGCCAGTGCTGCTTGCGCTTGCATCTTCTTACCGGGATCAAGCCATGGATGGTGATACCGTTGCCATTGGTGAGGTTGGGCTGACGGGGGAGATCCGCAGTGTTTCTCATATGAGTCAGCGACTTGGAGAAGTTGTAAGATTAGGTTTTAAGAAGTGTATTATCCCCAAAAACGGGTCGGAAAAATTAGAAATTCCCGAAGGTCTGACCGTTTATCGGGTCAGAAACCTCCGGGAAGCCATTGAAGTCGGTTTGTAATTAATAATAGAAGAGCCGTGCGAGGGATTCTCGCACGGCTCAAAATATTATTCTGCAATCGGGTTATCTGCAACAAGCTTTAAGAACTTTTGCCGAACATTCTCCAGGAATCGATCCCACTCCGTGGGGTCAATAAAGGGATTGCAATCTTCGGTCTTTCTTGCAAGCTTGTCAAATGTACCGGATTGATTGGGGTGATTCCCCAATACGATGTCCACCGGCAGGCCTTGCAGCCGATCCAGGGTATCCCGATAAGCATCGCGCCATGTATTTCCCAGACCAAATTTTGCGCTATAGGAGGCGGAAATGGTATTGAGTCCGATGCCGCCATGCATTGCCGCCCGGAAGCCGCCGGGGAGCTCGAACACATAGGCCATAGTTCCCGGTGTATGTCCGGCAGCGCAGTAGGCCGTCATTTTTGTGTTGCCAAAGGTCAGCGTTTCATCGGCTTCAATGGCGTAGTCCGGCTGGAACCAGGTATCCCAGGGAGGAGAATAGGGCAGGCCAAGCTCATCGCACCAGTTTAAGTCCGCCCGTTCGTTCAGCAGGGGAATATCTACAGCGGGCATATAGGTTTTGCAGCCGTATTTCTCAACCAGCATACGGGTCGCCCCAAAATGGTCAATATGACCGTGGGTATGAACGATCCATTTCAGATCATGGGGATCGAAACCCAGATCACGAATGGCTTCAATCAGCAGATACCCAGTCTGGGCGTAGCCAGTGTCTAAGAGGAGCAGACCCTCACCGGTATCAAACAGGTGGGAAGAAACGTCCTTGTTGCCTACATAATAAAGGTTGTCGGCCAAGTGGAATGGGGCGATGTCAAACCGCCAGGGGGAACGGACGACGGATTCGGGATTGTGCATAGTTTAGTCACTCCTTATCACTAAAATCAATTTTGGAAATGGGATTTGCTTCTGCAGCGATTTTCAGCTCTGTGTTTTCAATGTGGGTGTAGATTTGGGTGGTGTTCAAGTTTTCGTGTCCAAGAACTTCCTGCACGGTTTTCACATCCACGCCGCCGGAAAGCATCATGGTGGCTGCCGTGTGGCGCAGCTTGTGTGCGGAAAACTGTGTGGCATCTAAGCCTGCCTTTAGAAACGCTTTTTTAACCAAAGCATGGACAGCATCGGTGCTGATTCGGTTTCCGTTGCGGGAGCCGAAGAGAGCCCGGTTGTCTGTGAGCACCTTTTTGTGGCGCTCCGACAGGTATGCGTCAATTGCTTTGCGGCAGGCGCTGCCAAAATAGACGATACGCTCTTTATTACCCTTACCGATGACGCGGATTCGATCTTCATACACATCAGAAAGGTTCAGACCCACCAGTTCACTGCGGCGGATGCCGCAATTTAGAAACAGCATTAAAATTGCGTAATCTCTGGCTTGGTTTTGCCCGGAAACAGCCTTTAAAAGTGCGGAAGATTGCTCTAAAGTTAGGTATTTTGGTAAGCTTTTGCGTAATTTTGGGTATTCCAGGTCTGCCACCGGATTATCCACCAAAAGCTTTGTTCGAACGGTCAGATACTTGTAAAATGACTTCAGTGCCGAAAGCTTTCTTGCACGTGCAGCAGGGGAGATGCCGTAATCCGGAGCAGGGGAGTCGGGATTTTGTGTCCGGTCGTTTGCAAGATAGGACAAAAAATCAAAGATATCCGATGTGTTGATAGATCGAATGAACTCTAAATCCACATCTTTGACATCAATGTCCGATAAATTTGTATGGATCGGCATGTCGTTTCGCATGAGCTTCATGAAACGCAGGAACATTCTTAAGTCAAGATAGTATTCCTGCAATGTAAGCTGGGATTGGCCTTTGATCGTCTCATGATAAATGAGGAAATCCCGCAAAACCTGCGGACAATCTGCGTATTTCTTCATAGAACACCTCCAAATACATAGAAATTGTATAACTGTTATAAGCGAACAAATGTGTGTTTGGATTTTATCAAAGCAAATGACTATGAATGCCTTACACCGGAGAAAGACCGTCCTGTAATTCAGTGGTTGTTGACAGCATTAAGGATAGCGATCTTTTATATATGATTGTACCGAATTTCTGCGGCCATCCGTGGGACGATTACTATGCGTTCAATGAGCATTGCGTTGTATTATAGTGGAAACAGAGCACGAATGGCAATGTGCATGACTGTGCAGAAAAGATTCATCATTGTCAGCAACACAGAGGCTACTGCGTTTGACGCTGACATGCGCCAGCAAGTTAAAGGAAATCCGGATGTTCAGTATGTATTAATGTCCGACAAATATCGGAAACGGAGAACAGCCGGTGGGATATTGGATTCTGATGCTGCAGTGGCCGATTTAGAGGCTTTTTAAGCCGCAGTCAACCTTGATTAACTATATTGTATCACATAATTACTGAAAACGCAACAAAATTTTTATTTTGTTGCGTTTAAGTCTTTTATGCGTTCGTGTGTAGATCATATCAAATCTACCATAAAAAAGATTTGTTCTTCTGCTCTCTTGCTGTGGTTTAAGATTCAAAAGAAATTTAATCATGAATAATGTATTGTATTCAAACAAAAATACCGGGGATCTCTCCCCGGTATATTATTCTATTATGTTTCGTATGCTCTTGCAAGTCTTTGATGGTAGTCTTTTCTTGCGTCTCTTTCATTGAGAAATTTGTGCGGATAAAAGCAAGCTAATTTTGGGGTGCATAACCATGTTACATATATGGTTACAGAATCGAAAACCTTTCGTGTTAATAAGTACCGGTTGCCGGTAAAGTCAAATTGTTCTTGGCTTAAAATTTCATATTCTGTTCCTTTTATGATTTTTGTAATCATTGTATATTCCTCCTTGACTTTGTTCGTGATATTTGATATTCTTGATATGGCGGTTTTGGTAACCCAGTTCCGCCAACTGGGGTGGCTAGTCATCGTACATAGCCCTGTAGGCCTCGTCAATGGTAGCATATACGACTCCATTCATGAAAAAGCCATACTTGGTATAGTACATAAACCTCCCTCCCCTCTTGACCGCTCTAGTGACCGCTAGGGCGGTTTTCTCATGCCCTTAATTAGATAATCAAGACCATGGATTGACTAGGCGCGCCGTGCGCGTCGTCGTCAATTCCTTGGTCTAGCGGAGCGCTTTGCCATGCGCAAGAAGTCAAGAAAAACCGCCCCTGGTCATCAAGACCAAGGGCGGTTTAGCGGTGGAGATTTTTATAGGTTCTGCGTCTCACGCAAGCAGATCCTATAAAAATACTACCCGGTTCTTTACTTCTTGAAGTGGCAAACAAATAACCCGGAATAGTCGCAACTATTCCGGGTTTCCTTATTCCTTATCGTCTTATTTGATACCTCTCTTTATTGCATGTAGTAATGCAATGAGCAATACAACGCCAAGCAATAGAAAATTCTCGCATATGAAATTCCATACATCTCGTAAGAATTCTATCATAGCTTTTCTCCTATTCGTTGTCATTGCTGATGGCTGCAGAGTTCCTTGATATGATGTTTATAATCTGCGTTGGCTCTTGTTTGTACTCCCCTATTCCTAGTAGCCAGTCAGCAGATAAGTTTAATTCATTGCAAATTGTCAATAGCATAGAAATTTTAATATCCTGCTCCCCTTTTTCTAATCGGCTGTAGTTTCCTTGTTTCATGCCGAGTTTTCTGCACATTTCATTTTGTGTAATTCCCGTTTTTTCTCTGTACTCTCTTAGTCTTTTTCCGTAAATATACATAAAAGTCAGCTCCTTATATTTGTGCAGGATTAACAAAATATCATTGATGATATATTTTGTACTTGACAATATATCGGTGGTGATATACTATATGCTTGTAATATATCTTTGACGATATATTACATAAAATCAAATAGGGGGTTGGAAAATGGTCTTTACTGAGATTCTTGGTGCAATCGTCGGTCTTTTGTGTGTTGTTGCCTTTGCTGTGTGGGTTGCATTCCTTTGCTATAAAGAGCATCAGCTTGAGGTTAAGAGCAAACT
>JAZUNW010000052.1:0-14599 GCA_045604325.1 Faecousia sp.
GTAGTCAACGCCATTGCCATTTTATCCGGCACCATCTGTGACGGTGCCAAGCCCTCCTGCGCGGCAAAGATCGCCGCTTCCGTGGACGCAGGCATCCTGGGCTACGATATGTATTTGGAAAACCAGCAATTCTACGGCGGTGACGGTATCGTCACCAAGGGTGTGGACAAAACCGTGACCAATGTGGGCCGTCTTGCCCGGGAAGGTATGAAGGAAACGGACAAAACGATTCTTGAAATCATGCTCAATGAGTAAAAAAGGACGTACGCAGGTACGTCCTTTTAATACAGGTATGTTTTCCCTGTAATTTGGATATCCTATCAGAGAATCCAATGCTTATGGAGGTAAATTCATGAAAAAATGCATGACACTTCTGTTGGTAGGCTGCCTGCTTGCAACATGCCTTACAGGTTGCCGGATGTCCGGCGGTGAGGACACTGCTCCCAGCACCCAACCAACAGACGAATCCACCATGCCCACTACGGAGCCTTCTGAAGCTCCCACCGATGATGCTGCCCTGCTGCAAGGCTCCGCTGATACCCAGAGCGCCCAGATCTTGAGCCGCATCTGGGGCACTTACGCCGAAAACGAGCGCTTTGCAGCCTACGGTGGCGCCGTGGAGAACTCTGTCAGCGATGGCCCCGGTGATCTGGACATGAAAAACACAGAAGAGCTCACCACCCGGTATCTGGTGCCGGAGGAACAGCTGGCCACCATTCGTGAGGGCGCATCGCTGGTTCATCTGATGAACAACAACATCTTCACCGGTGTTGTGTTCCAGCTGGCAGACGAGGCCAACGAAAAGACCCTTGCAAAGGCTCTGCGGGACAACATCCAAGGCAACCAGTGGATCTGCGGCCAGCCCGACAAGCTGCTGATCGCCGATCTGGAGGACGACCATCTGCTGATGGCATTTGGCAGCAAGGATGCCATGGAGACATTTCGCGGCAAGCTGATGGGTGTTTACGCAGACGCAGATATCCTTTACGACGAGAACATCACCGCTTGAGCCCATGCCCCCTGCAAAGGGGGCTTCCATATTTTATAACAAGGAGCGCTTATGCTTTTCTCCGGAATTCCATTTTTGTATTACTTTTTGCCGGCGGTGCTTATTCTATATTTTCTGACACCCCGGTTTTTGAAAAACGGCTTTTTGCTGCTGGCAAGCCTTGTATTCTATGCCTGGGGTGAGCCGAAATATGTGGTGCTGATGGTGTTCTCCATTGTGGCATTCTGGGCATTTGGGCTTTTGATCGAAAAGTCAAGCCGGAAAAAACTGTGGCTGACGATTTCCATTCTCACCGGCGCAGCCTTGCTGGCTGTATTCAAATACGCAGATTTTGCCTTAGAGAACTGGAGCGCGCTGACGGGGATGTCCCTGCCGCTGCTTAAGTTAGCCCTGCCCATCGGCATTAGCTTTTACACCTTTCAGTGCATTAGCTACACCATTGATGTATACCGTGGCGACACTGCCGCTCAAAGAAACATAATCACCTTTGGCGCTTATGTTGCCCTGTTCCCGCAGCTGATCGCAGGCCCCATCGTGCGGTATGTGGATGTGGCGAAAGAACTGAATGACCGCCAAACCACATGGGATGATTTCTCTGACGGCCTTTTCGGCTTTTTAGTTGGTTTGGGCAAAAAGGTGCTCATTGCCAACCTGTTCGGAGAATTGACAGAAATTTTCCGCAACGCAGCCCAGCCCTCGGTGCTGTTTTACTGGCTCTACGCCATCGCCTTTACCCTGCATATCTACTTTGATTTCTCCGGTTACAGCGATATGGCCATCGTGCTTGGACGGATCTTCGGCTTCCGTTTCCCTAAGAATTTCAACTACCCCTATATTTCCAAAAGCATCACCGAATTCTGGCGGCGCTGGCATATGACCTTGAGCGGCTGGTTCCGGGACTATGTGTATATCCCCCTTGGGGGTAACCGGGTCAGTCGCGGCAGATGGGTGCTGAACATTTTCGTGGTATGGATGCTGACAGGTCTGTGGCACGGCGCAAGCTGGAACTTTGTTGTGTGGGGTCTAATGTTCGCGGTGCTGCTGCTTATCGAAAAATGGGTTCCACAGCTCCAAAAACTACCGGATTTCCTGCGGCACGGCTATGTTCTGCTGCTTATTATCATCAGTTTTGTGATATTCAATGCAGAGAGTCTTGCGCAGGCAGGACGCGACATCGCAGGCATGTTTGGCTTTGGAAATGCGCCTTTATTAAGCACAGAATCCCTTTATTATCTGAAAAGCTATGGCCCGCTTTTGATCGTCGGTGCCATCGGCGCAACCCCTCTTGTCCGCAATACCGCACTGCGACTCAATCGGTATGAATGGACATGGGCGCTGCAGACCGCCATTACGCTGGCGCTGCTTTTTATCTGCACTGCTTATCTTGTGGACGGCTCTTTTAATCCGTTCCTGTATTTCCGGTTTTAGGAGGCTGTCATGAAAACGTTAAAAATTGCAGGCATGGCAGTCGTAACTGCCTTTTGGCTCGCCCTCGCTCTGTGGGCATGGTTATCCCCTGCCGAAATCCATTCCGAATCTGAGCGTCGCCCCCTTGCCCAATTCCCCGCTGTGACCGAAGAACAGCTTCTCAGCGGAAAATTTATGTCGGATTTTGAAAGCTACACCTTGGACCAGTTCCCCATGCGGGACCGCTTCCGCAGCTTGAAGGCACAGGTGCAATACAACCTGCTGCGCCAAAAAGATAACAACGGCATCTACCTCTCCCAAGGTCATGCCGCCAAGCTGGAATATCCCCTGAATGAGGCTTCTGTGGATCACGCCCTGAAGGTGTTTCGGAAAATCTACGAAAAAAATCTCCAAAATGCCAATATATACCTTGCGATCGTGCCGGATAAGGGCTATTATCTGGCGCAGGAGAGCGGCTATCCAGCCATGGATTATAACCGCATGTTTGACAGGATGACTGCCGGAATGCCCTATGCAAAGTATGTAAATCTGACAGATGTCTTGCAGGCTGAAGATTATTACCGCACAGACACCCATTGGCGGCAGGAAGCACTGATTCCGGTCGCACAAAAGCTGTGTAATGCCATGGGCATTGTTGCACCAATCTCGGAAAACTACAAAACAACTGCAGTAAACGCGCCATTTTACGGTGTCTATTACGGACAGGCTGCTATTCCCATGGCGCCCGACACTTTATATACCATGGAAAACGATCTGCTGAAAAGCTGCCGTGTGCTGAATTATGAAACCGGCAATTACGGTGATATATATGATCGCGCGAAACTGACCGGCGACGATCTATATGAGGTATTTCTGTCCGGTTCGGTATCATTGCTCACTATTGAAAACCCAAATGCCACCACTGACCGTGAGCTGATCCTTTTCCGGGATTCCTTCGGCAGCTCTATCGCCCCTTTGCTTGTGCATGGATATAAAACCGTAACGCTGATAGACATCCGCTACCTCTCCAGCGCCCTGCTGGACCGCTTCATCGATTTTGATAACCAGGATGTACTGTTTCTATACAGCACCCTTGTGCTCAATAACAGCAACCAGCTCCAGTAATTATTGCAAACCCCCGACAGATCAAAAATCTGTCGGGGGTGTTCGTTTAGGGTTTTGGGGCTTCGGTGCCGCCCCATTCTACCACGGTAAAGCCATTTCTGTCAAAACTCTCCAGTGCTTGCGCCTGCATCTCAACAGCCACATCCGCAGCATAGTAGGCCATGAAAACGCGAAGAACACTGTCAGGTGTTGGGGTAATGTCCAAAACCGCCGTATCGGTATATGCGGTGCTCTGGAAGGAGATCACATTGTAAGTATTGTCTTGCATACGCGGCAGCCAGTAAATGATAAATTCATTGGCCTCCCGCTGCGTCAAGCCTTGCTCGGCAAGAGCCCATTCAAGAAATGCGGCGGTATCCTCTCCGCGCACGCACCAGCCCTGTGAGAAATCCCATTGGGTGTTTTGTATGCCCTCCCAATAGAGTGCATAATATTCCTTTCCGTCGGGGAATATCAGCGTTCCATCCGGATTGGCGGTAAATTTTTGCCATCCGTCGCTGCCGTGATCGGGATAGGTGCAGGTCAGCCTGCCATCGAGAGATACTTTGACCGAAACTTCCGTTGGAACTTCGGGATACAGATAAATAATGGGTTTGTCTGCAAGCATAAGTGGGTTTACCTCATCGGCAATGATCCGCACATATTGGGTTTCGTCATGAGGACGCTGCGCAGTAGTGAATTGAACGTCGATCTCATCGCCCACGCACCACTGCTCTGCCTGGTCTGTGATGATGTAAACCGTTTCTCCCCAAGTTTCGATCATTTTCGGTGAATCCGGCTTCAGCACCAGCACATTGGTCGAGATCTTTTCCACGATCAGACCATATACATAGTCAGAATCATCCGAAATAACGGTTTCCATTTCATCAGAAGACAGTGACGGCAGTGCATCCGTTTGCGCTTTTTGACATCCCGCCAAATTAAAGAAAAGCAGCAATGATATGCAAACACAGATGATCCTTTTCATGAAAAAGCTCCTTTCGTTTATATATTGGCATTCACCTTTGTTTCGTTAGGTTTTGGATCCACGCATCGCTTCTTAAAAGCAGTGCACCAATGAAGCATTTGAGGGCCTCGGTAGAAAGGCACAGCGCATACAGCCCCACAATGGGCACGGCTGTGTACCTACTTAGAATGTATGCTATCGGCACGCTGACCACCCACATATAGCCTGCGTCAAACATAAATGTGATCATGCTTTTTCCGCCTGAGCGCAGGGCAAAATAGGTGACCTGTGTATATCCCTGAAACGGCATGACCGCAGCCATGACGCAAATCAGCGCCGTGGAAAGATTTCGCACCTGGGGCGTTGTATTAAATATTTGAGGGAATGCACCGGAAACAGCCACAGTAGCAGCACCGAGAATCATACAGCCCGCCACAGACAAAGTGCTAAGCTTGCAGTTGGTATCCCGCACTTCTGCTGCCGGTCTGCCGGCACCCATCATTTGACCGATGATGATAGCGGTCACACTACCCATGGAGATAAACGCGACACAGGTCAAATTCCGCAAGGTGGTGTTGATATTCATGGCAGCCACCACATCCAGCCCCCGCACAGAATAGCACTGGTTCAGCATAGCCGTTCCGCTTGCCCACAAAAATTCGTTCATCAGCAGGGGCGTACCCTTGATAATGATCTCTTTCAGCAGCCAGCCGGGTATGTACATTGACCGGTACACACCTTTGATAAAGGGGTGCTTATCGCTGTTGCAATGGGTCCAGACCATAACGATGGCAAGCTCCACATAACGGGAAATCACCGTCGCAATGGCAGCGCCTCTTGCCCCCAATTCGGGCAGTCCCAAGTGACCAAAAATCAGCAGATAGTTCAGCAGCAGATTTACAGCAACCGCCACCACACCCGCAATCATGGGAACCACAGTCTGCCCTGTTTCCCGCAAGGTGCTGGCATAGACCATGGAAAGTGCAAAGGGCACAAGACCCAAAAGCATAATATCCAGATACTCCCTGCCAAAAGCAAGTGTCTGCTGAATTTCCAGCGGGTCTCCCTCACCCTGCAAAAACAGGCTAATCAGCGGCGTCCCTGCAAACCAAAAAAGCGCAATGCCGCCAAGGCCCAAAAACATACTCTGCAGGAATTTGAAGCGGAAGCTTTGGCGGACACCCTCGTGGTCTCCGTTTCCAAAAAACTGTGCCGCAAAAATACCGGCACCGGAAACACCGCCGTAAATACATATATTAAAGACAAACACCAGTTGGTTGGCAATGGACACACCGCTCATTTCCAGTGTGCCGATCTGTCCTACCATGATATTATCCAAAAGGGTCACAAAGTTGGTAATAGCATTTTGGATAATGATAGGAATTGCTACTATAGCTACACGGTGATAGAAACTGCGGTCGCCGATATATCTTTTCAGCATGGCTGTGTTCAGATCTCCTTGCCCGACATAAATACCCGCTTGCCGGTGTAATCACTGCGGCAAACGACAAAGTCTGCGATCTTTCCGGTGGCAATAGAGCCCACCTTATCCTGCACACCCAGGGCGCAGGCAGGATTATAAGAGGCAGCTCGGACGGCATCCGCTTCTTCAATGCCAAAGAGAATGGCATTTTTCATGCATTCAAACAAATTGGTAGCCGCACCGGCAATGGTGCCGTCGGCCAGCTTTGCGATGCCGTCTTTTAAGTAAACCTGCTGGCCGCCCAGCTCATATTCACCCTCGGGCATGCCGCAGCAGCGCAGCGCATCGGACACCAGCACCATCCGACTGCCGCCGAAAATAGCGAATGCCAGCCGCACAGATGCGGGATGGATATGCATGCCGTCGCAGATGATCTCCGCGCGGACATGGGGATTTTCCGATGCCGCGGGGATCACACCGGGCTTGCGGTGATGGATACCGGGCATGCAGTTATACATATGGGTCAAATGGGTAGCGCCACGGGAGAAAGCCTCTTTCGCATGGTCATAGTCAGAATCGGTATGGGCAACGGAAACCGTGCACAGCTTGCTGGCCTTTTCCACGAACTCGGCAGCACCGGGCAGTTCCGGCGCCACATCAACGATGCGAACCAAGCCGCCACAGCCGTCATACAGTTTCTTAAAGCCCTCATAATCGGGAGTCTTCAAGTAAGCGCCGTTCTGTGCGCCCTTTCGGGACTCGGCAAAGTAAGGGCCTTCCATCTGAATGCCCATAAGCCGGGAATGGCCCTCGGGCGCTTCATCCGCAAGCTGGCGGGCTGTGGCAAAAGCCTTTTCCAACACCTCATACGGCAGGGTCATGGAAGCAGGTGCAAAAGAGGTGATACCGCTGATCGCAAGGTATTTTGCCATCTTCTTCAGGCCTTCGTAGTCGCCGTCAGAAAAGTCTGCACCGGAGTTGCCGTGGTTATGAACATCGATGAGGCCGGGAATGACGGTTGCGCCCTTCAGGTCAATGGCATCTTCCGGCACATTTTCCGGCAAAATCGCGCCAAAACGGCCGTCCTTTACCTCAAAAGCACCGTTTCGGAACTTAAAATCAGAGCAAAAAATTCGCGCATTCTTATAAAACATACTGTTTCTCCTTATTTGCGGATCTGAGGCAGGCTGGCGGCCGCCACAGACTGACCAACACGGCGGGTCTTCTCGTCAGGAAGCATGACCTGCACATACGCATTCAGCGCCGGGAATTCATCCTTCAGCACCTGCTGGCAGGTGGCCAAAATGGTATCGCCGCCCTTGCCGGACATAACTCTGCCCAGTACCATCAGCCGCTTGATGTCATAGAACTGAGAATACTGCTGCACAGCATAAGCAAGGTAAACACCGATGTCACGGAACACCTTCTGTGCCCGCTCATCGTCCTGCTCCATAAGGCCCTGCACCACCTTCAGCTTTTCCGCAGGTGTCAGGTTTTCATCCAGCTCGATACCGGCTCTGGGTGCCAGCTTGATAACGGCATCCTGGCTAAAATACTTGCAGCCTACACCAAAGTCCGTAGACCACTCGTCCTGCATGGCATCCTCTGCAAGGTCAACGGGCGCAAAGGCCAGCTCACTGATCCAGCCCAGCACATTCTGATCCTTATCCACATAGCCAACAGCCTCGGATGTTCCCATGGCAAGACCCATAATAGAGCCGCAGTTCATGCCCATAGCACCTGCCAAAGCAGAAACATCACCGTCGTTGGCCACAACGATGGGCACATCGCCAATGGCGGCGGCAGCCCGGTCAAACACAGTCTTGACTTCATCCCAGCGCTCACGGGGCACACAGTAAAAAATGCTGGAGATCATGGGAGCGTTGCCGATGAAAACGCCGGCAGAGGAAACACCGATGCCGTCCACTCTGGGCATCTTGCTTGCTGCGGTGCGGAAGGAATCCAAGATGCCCTCATACTGATAGGTGGGGTCGGGATTGACCTTGGGATGCCACACCACCTCTTCGGAGTAGACCACTTCGCCGTCGATCACAGCGCTGACCTTCCGGTCAGAGCCGCCGGCATCAAAGCCGATGCGACAGCCATCGGTATGGCCGCCGATGGGGCGGGGTGCTTCATTGGCCTCGGGACAAGCTTCCAAAGGCAGATCAATGATCTCCAAAGGCCGCTCGTAGAGCTTCTGGAAGAAATCATAGTCGAAAGCCCGTTCGCCGCTTACACTGTAAGCATCCTGCAGCCGTTTTGCAAGGTTGCTGCAGCCGCAGACATAGACCTTAAAGCCACCGATGGACCACAGCAGGAACTTGACATACCGCTCCACGTACCGGTAGTCTGCATCTTTCATGGCAGCAGTGCCATGGATAAAGGTCTTGCGAACGGAGATATTTCCCTTATCCCGCTCCACCGCAATAGCGATGGGCTGCTTGGCATCAGCACGGTAGGCTTCCGCCCACACGCCGAAGGGGATAAAACCGGGGTCCAGCTCCGGAATGTTCTTCATGGAATATGTAACACCTAAATACTGCATTTTTCTTCTCCTTTACTTGCGGACTTGGGCTGCCACTTTGGCAACAATGCTGTGCATTTCGCTCCACTTTTTCTGCATATCCGCAACCAGTGCGATCTGGGTGCGGGCACGGATGAGGTTGTGCTCCGGATATTCTGTTTTGAAGTACAGATCGCCGTCGATGTAGTCCTTCAGGAAACGGGTGGCCACTTCCAAGGTCATGATAAGTGCACCCATGGGCAGCATTTCCACTTCCTTATCGGTAAGAGAGGGAGCTGCTTCCAGGAAACCTCTGGTGTACACCTCGAAAAGGTGCAGATCCATGGACATCTTTTCGTAGTTGGGCTCATCCTCGGCTGCGGTAGCCGCGCCGAAACGGATAGAATCGCCGAAATCATACACACTCAGGCCTGGCATGACCGTATCTAAGTCCAGCACGCAAAGAGACTTTCGGGTTTTTCTGTCAAGCAGGACATTGTTCAGCTTGGTGTCGTTGTGGGTTACACGCAGGGGCAGTTCACCGTTTTCCCGCATGCGCTGCAGCGTGCCGCCCAGCTCCTCGCGGTCCAGCAGGAACTTGATCTCGCCGCGCACCTGGCTGACCCGGCCACAGGGGTCGATCTCCACAGATGCCCTAAGCTGGCGGTAGCGGTCAATGGTGTTGTGAAATTCGGGAATCGTTTCGTAAAGAGACTGTGCAGGAAAATCCGAAAGCAGCTCCTGGAATCTGCCAAAAGCGATTGCACTCTCGTAAAAGTCAGCTTCGGTCTCCGGGGTATCCATGCAGAAGCCACCCACAAACTCATACATCCGCCAAAACTCGCCCTTGCGGTCACGGTGGTAATAAAGGCCCTTTTGGGTGGGGATGAAATGGAGCGCCATACGGCTGTCTTCCACCCGCTGCCGCAGATACTCCGTTACGGAGCTGACATTTGCCATCAGGCGGATAGGATTGCGGAAAACATACTTATTGATCTTCTGCAGAACATACTCTGCACCGGTATCGGTAGTGATCTTTAAGGTCGTATTGATATGGCCGTGGCCAAATTCCTCGCAGGATACGGGATTGCCGTCCAGTTGGAATGCATACACGGATTTTTCCATTTGCATTTCGGGTCACCTCATTGCGTTATTTCGTAGAAAAAGGCAGTAAAAGCACACTTTCCATCTTATCATATTTTACCATACACCCCTTGTAAAATCAATCCAATTCTTTTATCCTTTTCAACTGTCTTTTGTGAAAAACATTGTGGAAAAAGCCTTGCTATTTGGCAGGCAATGCGCTACAATAGAGGGTATGATTGCTTATAGAAAGAAGCGGTGGTATCATGGGAAAGATTGGATTTGACAACGACAAATATCTCCAGCTGCAGTCTGAGCATATCCGCCAGCGGCTGAGTTCCTTTGGCGGCAAACTGTATCTGGAATTCGGCGGCAAGCTGTATGACGACTATCATGCCTCCCGGGTGCTCCCGGGCTTCCAGCCGGACAGCAAGCTGAAAATGCTGCTGCAGCTGAAGGATCAGGTGGAGATGGTCATTGCCATCAATGCTGCGGACATCGAGAAAAATAAGATCCGCGGCGACCTGGGCATCACCTATGATTCTGATGTGATCCGCTTGATCGATGTTTTTAGAGGACTGGGACTGTATGTCTCCAGTGTTGTGCTGACCCGCTTTAACGAGCAGGCCGCGGCAAAGGCTTTCCAAACCCGCCTGGAAGGCATGGGTGTTAAGGTATACCACCACTATGCCATCGAGGGCTACCCCTCCAACATCGCCCACATCGTCAGCGACGAAGGTTACGGCCGCAACGATTATATCGAGACCACCAGAGAGCTGATTGTGGTCACCGCTCCCGGTCCCGGCAGCGGCAAGCTTGCCCCCTGCATGAGCCAGCTGTATCACGAGCACAAGCGGGGCATCACCGCAGGCTATGCAAAGTTCGAGACCTTTCCCGTGTGGAATCTTTCCTTGAACCACCCTGTCAACCTCGCTTACGAGGCCGCCACCGCTGACCTCAGCGATGTGAATATGATCGACCCCTTCCACTTGGAGGCCTATGGCACAACCACCGTCAACTATAACCGGGATGTGGAAGCATTCCCCGTGCTGGTGACCATGTTCGAAAAGATTTTGGGTCAGTGTCCTTACAAGTCCCCAACGGATATGGGTGTCAACATGGTTGGCAACTGCATCGTGGATAACGATGCCACCAAGGAGGCCTCTCAGCAGGAGATCGTACGGCGCTACTATGCCGCTTTGTGCGACCAAAAGCAGGGCAAGACATCCGATGAAGTGGTGCGTAAATTAGAGCTTCTGATGAAAAAAGCCGGTGTGGACGCATCCTGCCGCCGCGTTGTTGCTCCCGCTCTTAAGAAAGCAGAAGAAACCGGTCTGCCGGCAGCCGCTATGGAGCTGCCCGACGGTACTATCGTTACCGGCAAGACTTCCAACCTGCTGGGTGCATCTGCTGCATTGCTGCTGAATGCGCTGAAGGCATTGGGTGGCATTTCCGACGAATTGCACCTCATTTCTCCCCTTGCCATCGATCCTATCCAGCACCTGAAGGTGGATCACTTAGGCAACCGCAACCCCCGGCTGCACACCGACGAGACCCTCATCGCCCTTTCCATCAGCGCTGCTACCGATCCTACGGCAGAGCTGGCCATGGAGCAACTGAGCAAGCTCCGGGGCTGTGATGTCCACTCTTCCGTTATCCTTTCCGCTGTGGACGAAAAGACCTTTAAGCGCTTGGGTATCAACCTGACCTGCGAACCTCGGTACAAAGGCTGATATGGAACATGTAACAATGAAGATCATCGCCCGGATGAGGAGCGATTTTCCTACCAAGTTTGGCATCCCAAGACAAAGCGGACTTGTGGACGCGCTTCGCTCCACCATCGTCTTTGAGCCGGAATTTCGCAATCCGGATGCCCTCAGAGGTATTGACGGATATTCCCATCTGTGGCTGCTCTGGCAGTTTAGCGAGGCTGTACGGGAGGATTGGTCTCCTACCGTCCGTCCGCCCCGACTTGGCGGCAACACCCGCATGGGTGTGTTTGCCACCCGCTCGCCCTTCCGCCCCAACGCCATTGGCCTTTCCAGTGTGAAGCTTCTGGGCGTGGAGCAGACGGAAGAATACGGCACGGTGCTCCATGTGGGCGGCGCCGATTTGATGGATGGCACGCCCATTTTCGACATTAAGCCCTATATCCCCTATGGCGATTGCCACCCGGAGGCAACCGGCGGCTTCACAGATACAGCAGGAGAATTCCTTTTGAAGGTAGACTTCCCCGCTGCGCTTCTTGCTGTCCTTCCTGAGGACAAGAGAGATGCCGCCATCGGTGTTTTGTCCCACGACCCACGGCCCTCTTATCAGCGGACTCCCGAACGGGTCTACGGCCTGAGCTTTGCAGGATTTGACATTCGGTTTACTGTAAAAGAAGATGTTTTGACCGTTGAGGCTATTGAGAAATTGTAAAAGCGTACTGTAAAATACAGTACGCTTTTATTTTTCATCAGGTTTATATTCAGCAATATCATCAAGTTTGCAATCCAAAATCTTGCACAGAATATCCAAAGTATAGACATTCACATTTTCATTTTTCCGCAATCGGTCCAACTGCCCATTGCTGAATCCGTATTCTTTTATGAGCCTATATTGGGAAACCTTCTTGCGTTTCATCGTTTCCCACAACCGATTATAAACGATCATACACATACCTCACTTCCGTATGTGTCTAACCTATTTCATAATCCGTCTCTTGACAATTGCCCGCGTTCGGGCTATAGCGTAATTACAAACAAATATGAGAGGTCACCCTATGGATATTTCTGTTACAATCACTGTTCCGGATTATGTTTATGCTTTCTATAAAAAGGTATCTGAGCAAATGTCCCCGCATACTGTTGAAGCGATTATGGCAAGCGCACTATTCCGCTACGCAGGAATTGTGGCTGAAGAATTACATTTGGGCGAGCCTTAACCGCACTCCCGGTGGCATTGCCACCGGGTTTTCTCTATCTTGGAAACTCCTCAATATCCAAATCTTGGTACGGGTATACGCGTTCCCAACCCTTTGCGGTTTTTCTGATGCTGCTGCGGTGGCTGCTCAAAAGCCGCACGATGTCATATACATCGATCCAAATTTCAGAATTGCATTCTTTCTGACTTTCGTCAAATATGAGCTCCATGCCAAAATGCAGGTGCACCGTTTCGATGTTGTTGATATTCTCTTTATCGGAATACCCGGTGCGGCCCATAAAGCCGATGAGGTCACCGGCCTGCACTGTATCCCCCACCTGCAGTCCCTCGGCAAAAGGCCGGTCCTTTTGCAGGTGGGCATAGTAATAGTAGCGCTTGCTGTCAAAGCTGCGGATGCCGATGCGCCAGCCGCCATAGCGGTTCCAACCCATGGCTTCCACCACACCGCCCTCTACCGCCACGATCGGCGTACCCAAGCCGCCCATTAAGTCATTGCCCAAATGCTTTCGCTGAAACCCAAAGCTGCGGCTGACACCGAAATCAGCACAATGGCTGTAGCCATACCCCGCAGCCACCGGCGAAAACGCCTTCAATCCATAGGTCGACTTCCATTGCCCATCCACTTCAATTGCGTAACTGCCCAGAAGGCCGCCCAGTGCGGCAGAATAGGCCTCATAGTAGTAATCAAAGTGCTTGCCGCCCAATTCTCTTGGGGAAGTTTTTCCCTTTAAATCAGAAAATGCCTTTTTAACCGAAGCCAGGCCGCATTTGCCCCCGGTACGGCAGGCAGAGAGCGCCAAAATATCGATCCAGCTGATGTGTTTTTCTTTTTGGGAAGTGGCAATATCCTGCTCCATTGCGTATTTCAGCGACTCATAGGGCACATCAAAATCCACCCATTTGACAGGCGCAGCACCTACCGGCAGCGCCAGCATAAAAACAAGAACCAAACAAAAAATCCGCCGCATATCCTTCACCTCTTGGTTAGGATACGATGCAGCGGATGTTTCATACCTTCCACTTATTGCAAATCACGTACAATGTCCTTTGCAATGCGGTAAATATCTTCCATGGTCTTCATGGACGAAATTTCGTTTTTATAGTAGCTTGCGTTGCGCACGCCCCGTAAGTACCAGGCAAAATGTTTTCTGGCCTCTAAGCAGGCGATGTGCTCACCGTGATCCTGCTCTGACAGCTGGAACTGACGCACTGCCACCGCCACCCGCTCTTTCAGCGGCGGACGTTCCGGAACAGGCTGACCTGCCAGCGCTGCTTTGGCCTCGGCAAATACCCACGGGTCGCCAAAAGAGGCTCTGCCGATCATAATGCCATCGGCACCGGTGCGTTTTAAGCACTTGACCGCTTTTTCGCCATCAACGATGTCGCCATTGGCGATCACCGGAATAGAAAGCTGACTCTTGACCTTTGTTATCATGTCCCAATCCGCCACGCCGGAATAAAGCATGGCCCTTGTTCGTCCGTGAACGGTAAGCATGGCAGCGCCGCTGTCTTCCATCCGCTTGGAAAAATCCAGCACATTGATACTACCCTTGTCCCATCCCAAGCGGCATTTTACCGTCACCGGCACATTCACCGCTTTGGAAACCGCTGCAACAATCTCTCCTGCCAGCTCCGGCGTACGCATTAGACCGCAGCCGTCACCGGAATTTGCGATCTTTGGCATGGGGCATCCCATGTTGATGTCCAGAAAGTCGCAGCCGGAAATTTCCAGGGCCAGCACCGCAGCCTCGGCCATAATAGCAGGATCATTGCCGAAGATCTGCGCGCCGCAAAGGCTGCCTTCGTTCTTGCGCAGCAGCTTGGCGCTCTTTTGATCCTTGTATACCAGCGCACGGGAAGACACCATTTCCGTCACCGTAATGTTTGCGCCCATCTCGGCGCAAATGGTGCGGAACGCCCAGTCCGTCACGCCGGCCATGGGCCCCAGCGCGATGGGGTTATTCACTTCCAAGTTCCCGATGCGCATGGATTTTTCTCTCTTTCTATCTGCTGTAAATGATCGTTTAGTGCACCAACTCTGTAGGGGAGGGTCTTGACCCTCCCTAATTGTCATCCCGAGCGGAGTGAAACGGAGTCGAGGGATCTTGGCACCGATTTCACTGCTAATGTAAACGAAATGCGTAGATTCCTCGACTCGCTGACGCTCCCTCGGAA
>JAZUNW010000053.1:0-5422 GCA_045604325.1 Faecousia sp.
AGCAGGCTGACTTCGAGGGCCTGTACGAGGCTATGGAAGGCATGCCCGTTTGCATCCGCTTCCTGGATCCCCCTCTGCATGAGTTCGTTCCCACCACTGAGGAAGACATCGCCGCTCTGGCTGCTACTCAGGGTAAGACCGTCCAGCAGATCAAGGACATCATTGCTTCCCTGCACGAGTTCAACCCCATGATGGGTCACCGTGGCTGCCGTCTGTCCGTCACCTATCCCGAGATCGCCGCTATGCAGACCAAGGCTGTCATCCGTGCAGCTCTGGCAGTTGCCAAGCGTCATCCCGAGTGGAACAACGTTCCCGAGATCATGATTCCCCTGGTTGGCGACGTGAAGGAACTGAAGTACGTCAAGGATGTGGTCGTCAAGACCGCTGACGCTGAGATCGCTGCTTCCGGCATTGAGCTGAAGTACGAAGTCGGCACCATGATCGAGATCCCCAGAGCCTGTCTGACCGCTGACGAGATTGCCAAGGAAGCTGAGTTCTTCTGCTTCGGCACCAACGATCTGACTCAGATGACCTTCGGCTTCTCCCGTGACGACGCAGGCAAGTTCCTGAACGCCTACTACGATGCCAAGATCTACGAGAACGATCCCTTCGCCAAGCTGGATCAGACCGGCGCCGGCATGCTGATGGAAATGGCCGTCACCAAGGCCAAGGCCACCGGCAACAAGCTGCACTACGGTATCTGCGGCGAGCACGGCGGCGACCCCGTCTCCGTGGAATTCTGCCACAAGATCGGCCTGGACTACGTGTCCTGCAGCCCCTTCCGTGTGCCCATCGCTCGTCTGGCCGCCGCCCAGGCTGCCATCAAGGGCTAATTCCAACTAATAAAATCCCGCCGATTTTTCGGCGGGATTTTTGCTTTAGTTGCACTTTGCATCTCTTTATGATATAATCTGTTAAAATGTGATACCTACGAGGTGAAATATATGACTTGGGAAAATCTTGCTCCATGGATTGCAATTGCCTTTACATTGGCATTATCCATACTTGTACCGTTATTTACTCAAATCGCAAATAATAGACATCAACGTAAAATGCAAAAAGAACAAAGAGAGTATGAACAATCCCAAAGAAAGAGGCAAGTTTGCGAGACATTCTTAACAACTATGGGCGCATTTGTAATCTCTCGGCATGATTTTGATAAAGCTGGTGCTAGTCTTTATGAAATGTATGTTTATAGTCCTAATGAGTGGCATACCGAATTGGATAGACTTTCGTGGTTGCTTAATAAACACCAATTTGACCAAGCAAGAGATGTGTTGGAAAACTTGGCCAAAAAAATTTCTGCGGACCTAAACAAATAATTTCCCTCTTTTGCTGTTTGTACCACAGGCTGCTATCAAGGGCTAATTACTAACAATAAAACTGCCACCCGGGTGGGTGGCAGTTTTATTGTTAGAATACACTTGATGCAAAAATGATGCATATATGGTATATTCTTATGAGGAGGAGTGATCTGTATGATTCGAATTTTAGCGGTAGATGATGAAGAACCCATCACCCAGCTACTGCGGCTAAGTTTGAAACAGGCGGGGTACGAATGTATCTGCGCCTATGACGGTGTTCAGGCAGCAGATCTTATTGAAAAAGAAGCTTTTGATCTGATTCTGTTGGATATTATGCTGCCGGGAATTGACGGTTTTGAATTGATGGAATATATCCGCACTACTGGGATCCCTGTGATTTTCCTCACAGCGAAAAATGCTGTAGCTGACCGCGTCCGGGGGTTGCGGCTCGGCGCTGAGGACTATATGGTCAAGCCTTTTGATGTGCTGGAGCTGCTGGCGCGGGTAGAAGGGGTGCTGCGGCGTCATGGAAAGCTGCAAACGATCCTGCAAGTGGGGGATCTGCAGTTCAACACCTTGGCAATGCAGGTCTTCCGGGCCGGTCAGGAAGTGCCATTGACCCGTAAGGAATACGAACTGGCACTGCTATTCGCCCAAAACCAGGGAATCGTTTTATCAAAAAGTACCATCTATGAGCGCATTTGGGGAGGGGAATTTCCCGAGCATACCCGCACTGTGGAGCTGCATATCCAACGCATGAAGAAAAAATTGGGTTGGACCGAAAAGATACGGCCGGTTTTTGGAATGGGATACCGACTGGAGGTGCAGCCTTGAGTTACCGACTGAAGCTTACCGTTACCATTTCGGTACTGATCGCACTTTCTTTCGGCATCGGCGGCACACTGATGATCACGACTTCCTTTCAGGAAACGTTGGATCAGCAGACTCAATCGGCATTGAGTTCTTTTGACCATCTGCAAAATACCCTTGGCTTGCTTTGCGCCCTGTCAGATGAAAAGGGTACGGATGCACTGACAGATGCGTTGTACCAAATGGAACGCCAGGGGTTGGGACAGTGGAAAGCCTTGGCCTTGCGCACACAGGAGGAGACCTTGCTTCAAACCGGCAGTCCGGAACTGTTGCAGTATGATATGCCCGTGCCGGACGCAGGCCAGTGCAATTATATGACTGTATCGGATATGTACGGACAAGGCCTACTCATTGGCAGCATCCTGCAGACGGAGGAGGAAGCATTGGAACTGCTGGTGCGCTTTGATATTTCCAGCGTCTACGCCATTCGCCGGACACAGCAGCGACAGTATGCGGTTATATATATTGCGGTGGTCTGCGTTGGAATCGTGTCTTCTGTTGCGCTGTCCTACGCACTGACCTATAAGCTGCACCGTCTGACCGTGACTGCACGAAAAATAGCGGAAGGGGACCTGTCTAAGCGCTCCCGCATCCATTCCAGGGACGAGATCGGTCAACTGTCCCGGGATTTTGATACGATGGCAGAGAAGCTGCACAGCAACATTCATTCTCTGGAGGAGGAAATGGAGCGCCAGGAACGGTTCATGGGTTCCTTTGCCCATGAATTAAAAACACCCATGACCTCCATTATCGGCTATGCGGATCTGCTCCGACAGGGAAAATTAGACGAAAGCACCAGTATGATGGCTGCCCAATACATTTATTCCGAGGGACGCCGTTTGGAGCGACTGTCCTTTAAGCTGCTGGAGTTGCTCCTCCTAAAAAAAGACGTCGTTACCATGACAACCGTTTATTTGCCCACATTTTTAGAGGATATTCAGCAGTCCTTGTTGCCCAGACTAAAGGAAAAAGGGATTCGTCTGATCTGCAAAGCCGATTCCGGCAGTGTGCGGATGGAGCCGGATCTGGTGAAATCTCTGCTGTATAATTTGGTAGATAATGCCTCCAAAGCTATTGAGCAGGAGGGTGTAATTGTGATTCAGGCCATATTAAGATCTGATTGCTGCCAGCTTCAAGTAGCAGACAACGGACGGGGTATGGAAGCAGCGGAGCTGGATCGGATCACCGAGGCGTTCTATCGGGTAGACAAAGCACGGTCCAGACGGCAGGGCGGAGCCGGTTTGGGACTTGCCCTTTGCGAGCAGATCGTTGCGCTGCATGACGGTACCATCCATTTTGCCAGCGAGCCCGGAAAAGGCACAAGGGTCACTGTGAATCTTTGCATAAAGGGGGTGCCGGCAGAATGAAAAAACGGATATTGCCCCTACTGCTTCTGCTCACCATGCTGCTGTTGGTTTCTTTTGCGTTTCTGCCCGTTTTGGCAAGCACATTACAGGATGCCAGGGTGGAAAAAGCCGTTTCCCAAAGTCCCTTGCACAGCATTGCGCCCTATATCAGCGAAAAAGGCTCCGGTTTGTCTGTTTCGGATAAGCTGAAAATCTTACAGCAAAGCGAGAACAGCCCTATTGCCCCGGCAATGGCTTCTATGGATGAGCAGCAGGTACATGCGGCGGTGGAAGCCGCACTTCAGCCTTATATAGAAGCGGGTATCGTTGAAGCTTTTGACTCTCCGGAATTTCAAGCGACTCCCATTGTGGCCATCAGTTGGCAGGATGCATCGCGCTGGTTTATTTTTTGGGATGTACGCCTGGTGGACGTAAGCAATGAAGCCCAACGGTCACTGAATGTTACCGTAGACGATGAAACAGGAACGTTTTTACTGATGCATTATTTTGATCCCTTTGCCGTGGAGGCGGGACAGCTGTGGGAGGAAATATGTCTGCCGCTCAATCTGTTTTCTCTAATCTATCTGGAGCAGGCAGGCTTATTGGACCGTGCCCAGGCGGTAACCTCAAGTCCTGAATCCCAACAGATACAGGGCATGTATCCCGCCCAGCGGATCGCAGCCTATGAGATCCATGATGAAGCAGAAAATCCGCCGTGCATTTATTTTGCCCTGTCCGGCTACGGCGAATTCTCAATGTGGCTGGAAAGTATGCCACAATGATGCAGCCTTGATGTCCCTTCAGGCGTTTCTGTGATGCACCCCTTTGTTACACTGCAGTAACAAAGGGGTGTTTTTTATGAAAAAAAGATTTATTGTTCTACTGGCATTGTTGCTGATGCTTTCCGGATGTGGCAACGAAAAACCGGAAAACAAATCCGGCTGGAGCTACACCGCCCAAGGAACGTATTACCTGGATGAGTATGCCGTTCCCGTGACCGGTTGGCAGGATATTGAAGGCTACCGCTACTATTTCCACCCGGACCGTGGTGGTGCCATGGTTTGCGGCTGGCTGGAATTGCCGGAAGGACGCTTTTATTTTGGCAGCACCGGCATTATGCAGACCGGCTGGCTATATGATGATGGGAAACAATATTATTTGCGGCCGAACGGTGCTATGGCAGTGGGGACCATTCAGATCGAAGGCAAAGATTATCATTTTACATCTACCGGTGAGCCGTTTTTGCTGATCAATCTCGATTATGCGCTGCCGGAGGACTATCAGCTGGACCTGGTGGAAGTAGAAGGTTTTTTTGTTTCCAAAGACTGTGCCAGCGCTCTGCTGGCTATGCTGCGAGATTGCCGTGCCGCAGGAAATGAGTACTATATCCGCTACGCTTACCGGGACCTGGAGCTTCAGCAGACGCTGTGGGATAACCGCTACAACAACTACATCACCCAGGGTTATTCCGCCGCAGAGGCAGCAAAACTTACAGCACAGTTCGTGCTGCCGCCGGGCTACAGCGAGCATCACACCGGTCTTGCAGTGGATATTAACGGAACACAGGAAACCTACAACTGGTTGGAGCAGCATGCACCGGAATATGGTTTCATTCTGCGTTACCCAGCGGACAAAACACACTGGACCGGCATTAGCTACGAGCCGTGGCATTTTCGTTTTGTGGGTCAGGAACTGGCTTTGGAATTGCAGGCTTTGGATTTCACACCGGAAGAGTATCTTTTTTATCTCACAGAGTCAAACCACTTCACAGGGTAATGAACCTCTGTACGATGCAGACCTTTACATGCCGACACGCAGACTGTGGTCAAGAGCTGCTTTCCAACAACAAAGCCGTCACCCCGCCCCGGGGGGGGGGTTTTGTAAAATTAGATAATGGGATCC
>JAZUNW010000054.1:0-2824 GCA_045604325.1 Faecousia sp.
CCGCAGAATTATACCACCATCCAAATGACAAACGATATTATGAAAGGTCTGGAACTGCTGAGAAAGCAGCGAGCCAGATCCAAGGATGCCCGATAAGGAGGAATAAACATGAAACACATTTTTCTTGCAGAAAGATTTGGCGACCAGGAATACACGGTCAACGGTGTTCGCTATGTTATCGCTTCCTCTTTTCAGAGTAATAAAGTACCCACAAGCACAACCATCCATGATCGGTTCAAACGGATCGTATCCGGTGACACCGTACCTTTGCCCGTAGAAAGTATGGATGATACAATGGCAGCGGAATATGTGTGTTCGACTGCCGGAAAGGAGGAAACCTAAATGCAGTCGAAGAAAAAGAAAATTCAAACCGGAATTACTGCTCTGTACTGCCGCCTGTCCCGTGATGACGGCACAGACAATGACAGCAATTCCATCACCAACCAAAAGAAGCTGCTACAGAAATACGCAAAAGAGCATGGCTTTGGCAACACCCGTTACTATGTAGACGATGGCTATACCGGTACCAACTTTAATCGTCCCGGCTTTCAAAAGCTGCTGGAAGATATGGATATGGGATATGTAACCACACTGATCGTCAAGGATATGTCCCGTTTGGGTAGAGATTATCTGCAGGTAGGATATTATACTGACACTTACTTCCCGGACAGGAACATCCGCTTCATTGCCATCAACGATTGTGTGGACAGTGCCGACGGAGAAAACGAACTGGCCCCATTCCGCAATGTGATGAACGAGATGTACGCCCGTGATATCAGCCGTAAGGTGCGATCCTCTCACCGGCTCCGTGGCAACGCAGGAGAACCCCTTTCCCAACCTCCCTATGGATATTTGAAGTCCCCGGAGAACAAAAAGAAGTGGATCGTGGATGCCTATGCTGCCGACATCGTCCGTGACATCTTTCGGATGTGCTTGGAGGGCAAGGGACAGGAAACCATTGCCCGGATCTTGCAGGAGCGGAAAATTCTCATTCCTATGGCATACTGGTATTCCCTTGGTTTGAAGCGAGGCGGCAAACGGGTGCAGCCTGATCCCTATAAATGGAGCAAGTCCAGCATTGCCAAGATCCTTGCCAACCAGGAATACTGCGGTGATATTATCAACTTCAAAACCTACTCCAAGTCTTTCAAGAACAAGGCCCGGTTAGAAAATCCGGAAGAAAACTGGGTCATTTTCAAAAATGTCCATGAACCGATCATTGACCGAGAGACTTATGAGCAGGTGCAGAAGATGGTAGGCAAAACAAAACGCCGTGCCCCGAAAGCGGAGAACGGCGAGAAGAATATGTTTGCGGATCTGTTGTACTGTGCTGATTGCGGCAGCAAACTGTGGTATCACATCAATACCATTAACAGGGATATCCACTTCTTCAGTTGCTCCAACTACAAGAGCGACACCAGGGGCACTTGTGATACCCGGCACTACATTCGCGCAGATGCCATCGAGCAAGTAGTCATGTGGGAACTTCAGCGCATGGCGGCATTTCTGCGAAGCGATGAAGATGTCTTTGCGGAGTTGTTGGCGCAGAAGACCAACGCGGATATTATTGCTGAGAAGAAGTACATGGAAGCAGAACTGCAGCGGTGTATCACCCGGAACAACAAGGTGGCTGAACTCTTTGAAAAGCTGTACGAGGACAATGTGGAAGGTAAAGTCACGGACGAATGGTTCTTGCAGCTATCTCACAAGTACGAAGTGGAGCGCATGGAACTAAAAGAAAAGATTGCGGAGTTGCGAGGCAACATCTCTGACTTGGATGCTATGCAGACCAACAAGGATCAGTTCATCCATGCCATACGCAAGTTCATGGAGATGCAGACCTTGACCGCACCTCTTCTCCGGGAACTGATTGACCACATTGATGTGTATGAAACGGAAGGTACCGGCAAGAACCGCACTCAGCGCATCATGATCCACTATAAATTCGTGGGCATCATTGAGATCCCGGACTCCGGGGACAACTACACCGCCGACACTCGTAAAGGCATAGCAGTTGAGTATGTCACCAAAAGCGCATGAAAATGAGCAGGCAAACCGCCTGCTTATACATAAGGACATAAAAATCGAGTGTCCATAACTGAAATCCGTTATGAACACTCGATATGGTTGCGGAGGCAGGACTTGAACCTACGACCTCCGGGTTATGAGCCCGACGAGCTACCAACTGCTCTACTCCGCGATATGGGGTGCACCCTTGGTGCTCGTATATAGTACCACGACACATCCCCTTTGTCAAGACCCTATTTTCTGTCGTTTGGTGTCGGCTCCTCCCTTTTCGGGGCGATTTGTTGGACCGATCTTCTGTTATGCTTTCAGCACAAGCCAAAAGCCTCCAAAAAGAAAAAATCTCTTGACAAGTACTTGAACAAGTACTAAAATGATGGTATCCACTCAATTTTGTACCCGGACAGGTACAATCCACGGCTACGCCAGTGTAAAGGCCGATGTGGTTATCGGCCCCTACCGCTCGCACTGACACCGGGCTGACGCCATTGCTATTCTGTCCGGCATTTCGTAACGGGGCCGCTATCGCCCTGTGCCTTTTGGAGGTTTTTATGGACAACTTGTATGAGGTCATTGAAAAGCTGTGTGCCCAGAAGGGCATCCGTCCCGGCCATCTGTGCAGCGAGCTTGGTCTCAGCCGTGGGCTGATGACCGATCTGAAGATGGGCCGCAAAAAGAGCCTTAGCGCCGAAACCGCCCAAAAAATCGCGGCCTATTTCGGCGTGTCCGTAGGTTACCTGCTGGGCCAGTCAGAGAACGAGACCCCCGCAGGCCACAAACGCGACATCCTTGAGGAAGT
>JAZUNW010000055.1:0-10753 GCA_045604325.1 Faecousia sp.
TACATTCATTTTTACAATTATGAGCGTATCCAGATAAAAACTGGAGTGGCGCCGCTAACGCTACGCCACTCCGCTTAAAACTTAATAATCTTACACAGGGCCTCTTTTTTTGTGCTGTCCGTACAAACTGGGGCAGTCTACTTTGCCGCAGGGCTCTTTTTATTCTTTGACGATGAGGTAGTAGCAGGCGGGGTTGTTTTCGTCGCCGATATGAAAGCACAGGTAGCTATCTTCGTAGGTGGTGGCCAGTTTGCCGGCATAGAAGCCTTCGGCATTGACGCCCCAGACCTTCATGCGCTCACCGTGGTCGGTACGGATACGGATGTCGGCTTGGATGACCTCGGCCAGGATGGGAGGCTTACCGATGTCGATCATCTTTTCACCGTCGAACTGAGCGCCGGTATTCCGGGCACGGCCAATGGCGGAAAGAAGCATATTATCGGTCTTTTCGATGGGGTCATCTGTCAGAGAAGACACAGCGATGACGCCAAAGTCGGTAGAGCAGGCAACGGACATGCCGTCCAGCTGGATGCCGACTACCTTCTTCCTTTCGTTGGTGCCGCCCTTGCCACGGCCAAGGAAGCCGTAGGTGATCTTGGTGCGAGGAGTATCCACGGCGCCGATCTGCTTGCCCAAATCACGCCACAGCTGGCCGTTATCGGAGATGATCTTGCCCTTTTCGGGGTGGGGGAACTTCTCCTTATCCAGCACTACGGCATCAAAGCCATCGGGGAGCTTATCTTCGAAGACGGTGGCTGCCTGGTGCTGTTCCAGCAGGCCTTGATAGGCGGTATTGGGAGAACCGGCGATATTGGGGGCATAGACGCCCACCTTTTTATCGGCGGGGGAAACGTCGCTGCGGCGCAGCATCAGGGCTGCGTGGTAGAAAAGGCCGAATTTTGCAGGGTCATTCCATGTGGAGAAGATGCCCTCACGGTAGGGGATACCGGCTACGGGGGTGGACTGCTCACGGCCCAGGATCTCCATTTTATCCAGCCGTGTGCCGTAGGAATAGGTATGGATGGCAAAGCCTGCCCAGTTCTGCAGAGCACCTACGGCAGCATAGTAAATAGGACCTTCGGCACGGTAGGAGTTGGGCCAGGGCATATCCCACTCGGACACGAAGAAGGGCTTATTCGGCAGCTTCATTTGGGCGAGGTTCGGGAAGACGATGGGGGACTGGGTGATGGAATAGTTTTTGCAGATACGCTCGGTATTGCCCCAGTTCCAATCGTAATAGTAGTGGTGGCTGTCAGTGAAGTCCATCTCGTTATGGGCGTGGACATTGCTGATATGCACTGTCCAGTTGGTGCCGGTGATGGGGCACTTGACGCCGATGGAGCGCATATGGTCGTACATTTCGCGGAAGTATTTACGGGTCAGGTACATCTTAAACTGCAGCATGGGCTCGTCCTTGGTATAAAGACCGCAGTTTTCCCAGTCGTATTCGATGCTCTGCTCGGCCAGCCAATCCCGGAACATATGACGGAATTCGTCGATGTAATAAGTAGGTGCCACATAGTCGGGTTTGGCGCTGACATGGTCGGCGAAGAGGTCGCACTCGTTGACGATTTCGGTTAGGACGAAAACAGGATCGTCCTTATAGGCAAGGCCGGTATAGGGGTTATAATGGGTCCAGATCTGGGTGGCGAATTCCTTCTGCAGCTCGGTGAGGCGGCTATTCGTCATGCACCAGGGCCGTGCGGCATCGGGCAGGATGGAATACTGGGGGACATCGTCGCCTTCCTTGAATTTGCGGTAGGTGTTCATGTCCAGATAGCAGTAGATACCCTCTTGCTTTAGGCAGTGGACGAAATAGTCCAGGCAGTCCATGCTCCTGGCATCCAGCACACGGGTGGTGGTGCAGCGCTTGCCCTTGGAGTAGGAGAAGATGTTGGGGGTATCCCACTCGGCATCCAGCTGGTGGAAGCGGGCAAGGTTACAGCCGGCCTGCGCCAGTCGGCGGGCTACCTTGGGAGCATAGTCCTTATCGGGAAAGCATGCGCCGCCGTTAAAGTTGACACCCCAGAATTTTACGGGAGTACCGTCCTCAAAGCGCAGCAAATCGCCGTCGGCATGGACGAAGCCCCGTTTGCCGGCAGGCCTTTCCTCTTCAAAAACGAAGGAAATATCGATGGGCATGGCATCGGGGTAGGCGGGCATGGGCATATATCGGGACATGGAGAACACTCCTTTATCAAAAAGATGGTATTATTTTACCATATGGGCGGGGGAAGTCAAGAAGTTACACCCTGAAATGTAAGAAATGGGAGCGGCAAACCGCTCCCATTGTGCTTTATTCCAGCTCGAATGCGCCGGTATAGAGTTGATAGTAAGTGCCCTTTTGGGCGATGAGGTCTTCGTGTGTACCCCGCTCGATGATCCGGCCGTGGTCAAGAACCATAATACAGTCGGAGTTCATGACGGTACTGAGCCGGTGGGCGATGACAAAGGTGGTTCTGCCCTTCATCAGCTGATCCATGCCCTTTTGCACCAAGGCTTCGGTGCGGGTATCGATAGAGGAAGTAGCCTCGTCAAGGATCATTACGGGAGGGTCGGCCACCGCCGCGCGGGCAATGGCGATGAGCTGCCGTTGACCTTGGGAAAGGCTGGCGCCGTTGCCGGTGAGCTCTGTGTCGTAGCCGCCCGGCAGGCGGGTGATGAAATCATGGGCATTGGCAAGCTTGGCAGCGTGAATGCATTCTTCGTCTGTTGCGTCCAGTTTGCCGTAGCGGATATTATCCATGACGGTGCCGGTAAAGAGGTTGGTATCCTGCAAGACGATGCCCAAACTGCGGCGCAGGTCGGCCTTTTTGATTTTATTGATGTTGATACCGTCGTAGCGGATCTTGCCGTCGGCAATGTCATAGAACCGGTTGATGAGGTTGGTGATGGTGGTCTTGCCTGCACCCGTAGCACCTACGAAAGCGATCTTCTGGCCGGGGTGGGCGTAAAGGGTCACATCGTAAAGCACCTGCTTTTCCGGAACATAGGCAAAGTCCACCATGTCCATGACGATGTCGCCCTTGAGCTCGGTATAGGTGACGGTGCCGTCGGCCTGGTGGGGATGGCGCCATGCCCAGCGGCCTGTGCGCTCTGCGCTTTCGGTAATGTTGCCGTTTTCGTCGATGTTGGCATTGACCAAGGTGACATAGCCTTCATCCACCTCCGGCTCTTCGTCCATCAGCTCGAAGATCCGCTCGGCACCGGCCAAAGCCATGACGATGGCGTTGATCTGGTTGCTGACCTGGCTGATGGGCATATTGAAGGAGCGGGAAAGCAGCATGAAGGTCATCAGGCTGCCGAGGGAGATCAGCTCACCGCCGGAGGCTACGCTGATAACGCCGCCCACAATGGCAAGGATGGCATACTGGATATAGCCCAGATTGTTGTTCACCGGGCCCATCATATTGGCAAGACGGCCAGCAGTATAGGCGTTCTGGCACAGCTCTTCGTTCAGTGCGTCAAACTCTTCCTTGCACGCGGTTTCGTGGTTGAATACCTTGACCACCTTCTGGCCGTTCACCATTTCTTCCACATAGCCGTTGAGCTTGCCCAGAGATTTCTGTTGGCCGATGAAGAATTTCGCGGATTTGCCGACGATCTTCACGGTAATCAGCAAAATGCCGGTGACAGTGAAGAGGATCACCAGTGTCAGAATCCAGGATGCCCGGATCATGGCGGCAAAGACCACAATGATGGTAATGATGGAGCTAAAGGTCTGGGGGATGGACTGGGAAATCATTTGCCGGAGGGTATCGATGTCGCTGGTGTAGCGGGACATGATATTGCCGGCGGTGTTGGAGTCAAAATACCGCAGGGGCAGCTTCTGCATCTTGGCGAACATCTCGTCACGGATCACCTTTTGCGTGCCCTGGCTGACAGAGACCATTAAAAACTGGAACAGGAAAGATGCCACCATGCCCATCAGGAAGATCAGGGCGATCTCCATCAGATAGGAAAGCAGGGGGCCAAAGTCGGTGGAGCCGCTGGCTACCATGGGCAAAATGTAATCGTCCACCAGCGTGCCTACATTTTCGCTGCCCCGGGTGTTTGCCACCGCATTGACGATGATGCACAACAGCACCAGGATCAGAATGGGGATATATTTGCGCATATAGCCCAGCAGTCGCAGCAGGGTCTTGCCGGGATTTTTTGCCTTGCGGCCATCGCCGCGCATACGAACAGGAGGCATTATTCATCCCCTCCTTTCCGCTGGGATTCAAAGACTTCCCGATAAATGTCGGAAGTCTGCAAAAGTGTTTCATGGCTGCCCACGGCGCTGATGACGCCATTATCCAGCACCACGATCATGTCCGCATCCTGGACGGATGCCACACGCTGAGCGATGATGAGTTTGGTGGTGCCGGGGATCTCCTCCCGGAAGGCCTTGCGGATGGACGCATCCGTGGCAGTGTCCACCGCGGAGGTGGAGTCATCCAGAATGAGGATCTTGGGCTTTTTCAATAGGGCTCTTGCGATGCAAAGTCGCTGTTTTTGACCGCCGGAAACATTGGTGCCGCCCTGCTCAATGTGGGTATCGTAGCCATCGGGAAAGGAAGTGATGAAATCGTGGGCGCAGGCCAGGCGGCAGGCGTGCTCCATCTGCTCGTCGGTGGCATCGGGATCGCCCCAACGGAGATTTTCCTTGATAGAGCCGGAGAACAGCACATTTTTCTGCAGCACCATGGCTACACCATCCCGCAGCACCTGCAGGTCGTAATCCCGGACATCCACGCCGCCGACCTTGACGCGGCCCTCGGATACATCGTAAAGCCGGGGGATCAGCTGCACCAATGTAGATTTGCTGGAGCCGGTGCCGCCTAAAATGCCCACGGTAGAACCGGCAGGAATGTGCAGATCCACATTCTTCAGCGCCATATTCTTGGCGGTTGCGCTGTAGCGGAAGGATACATTTTCAAAATCGATGGAGCCGTCGGCCACTTCGGTAACAGCACCCTGCTCCGGACTGAGCAGATCGGACTCCTCCGTAAGAACCTCATAGCAGCGCTTTAAGGGGGCGCGGCTCATGGTGAGCATCACGAAGACCATGCTGACCATCATCAGCGAGGTAAGGATCTGGGTGGTATAGGTGAACATGGAGCTGAGCTGACCGGTGGTCAGACCCACATCCGGATTGTTGCCGGACTGGACAACCATCATGGCGCCCAGCCAGGAAATGGCGATCATGCAGCCGTAGACGCACAGCTGCATAATGGGGCTATTGAGGGCGATAATCCGCTCCGCCTTGCAGAAGTCCTTATAAATGGAGCCGGAAACAGAGGTGAACTTGTCGGTTTCCTTCTCTTCACGGACGAAGCTCTTGACCACCCGGATGCCGTGAATATTCTCCTGCACGGTGTTATTCAGCTTATCATAGGTCTTGAACACCCGGTCAAAGATTTTAAATACCGTAGGTACCAGGCAGATTAGAGCCACCACCAGAACCGGCAGGGCTACACAGAACACAAGGCTGAGGCGCACATTGATGCCCATGGCGCTGACCAGTGCGAGAATCAGCATCATGGGGCTGCGGATGGCCATACGAATCATCATCTGGAAGCTCATCTGCAGATTGGCCACATCCGAGGTCAGCCGGGTGACGATGGAAGAAGAGGAGAATTTGTCAATATTGGAGAAGCTGAAATTCTGGACCCGATAGAACATATCGTGGCGTAAGTTTTTGGCAAAGCCGGTGCCGGCCTTGGACGCAAGCCACGCCGATGCCACACCAAAGCCCAGGGATGTCAGGGCACAGAGCACCAGCCAGATGGCGTTTGTGACCACCACCTGCATATTTCCCGCTTTGATGCCGAAGTCATAAAGGTCTGCCATCACCAGCGGGATGATGACCTCCATGGCCACCTCGCCGGTCATGCACAGAGGGCTTAAGAGGGCGGCCCATTTGTATTCCCGGATGCACCGGGCAAGTCTTCTTATCATGTTTTCGGTTTCCTCCTTGCTTGCTGGGAAAATGAAACAATATGGAAACATTTTATCACGGGCGCAAATGACTTGCAAGAGAAATAAAAAAGTTTACAATTTGCGGTTTGGCGGTGAGATCATCTACATACCCTCTCCCGGGAAGAGGGTGCCCAGAGGAAACACTGGGCGGGTGTGGTGCGGCGTACACCAAAGCTTTGGAATAAGCCTGTTACAGTGCAGAAACCGAAACATTTCCGCCCGCATACCACATCAGTCACCGCTTTGCAGCGGCGACAGCTTCTCCCCGGGAGAAGCCATGGCGCTCCCGCACCGGCAAAACCACCAAACTACCCTACAAACTGAAATTTGAAGACCCACACATAGAATTTTTTGGAAAAGGTATTTACATTTCCAAAAGAATCGTGTATGATAACGGCGAACAGAGTAGGAGACCTCGCGTTAAGTGCCACCGGGACGGGGAGTTGCCCGGAGGACGAAGGATCATTCCACGATGAGGTCACCGCACCCGCTGCCCATATAGGAACTAACCCTCCTTTATGAGAGGCGATACTCGGTCGGGCGATAAGGTCGGCTGTTTCGCTAACCTGCCTTGGCTGTATCCTGTAAGCTCCCTTACGCTACGCGTAGGGGTTTTTTGTTTGCTGGTGGCCGCTGCCTTCGCCCTCAAAAAAAGGAGGATTTTTTATGTCCAGAACACAAAAAAGCACTACCCTTTACGCCCACCCCTTTTCCAAGGCCTACTGGCAAGATGCCGCCGCAGAGCTCAAAGACATCAAAATGCTGGTCATCACCGCACTGATGATCGCCCTGCGTATCGCACTGAAGCCCGCGGCAATCTACATCGGACCCCAGATGGCCATTCAGACTGCCACTTTGGCAACCGCCCTGGGCGCCATGATCTTCGGACCCGTGGTCGCTATCCCGGCAGCCATAATCTCCGACACCGTGGGCTTTCTGATCTTCCCCACCGGCGACTATTTCCTGCCCTTCGTGCTCACAGAGATCGCCAGCACCATGATCTACGCTCTGTGCCTTTACCGGGCAAAGCCCACCACCACCCGGGTCATCATCGCAAGATTTTTGATCTGCTTTGTGGTCAATGTGGTGCTGCAGCAGCTGATCTTCGCTTGGCAGTATACATATTTGGGTAACCCCGACAAAGCAAAGGAATCCATCATGGGCATCATGACCGTTGCCCGTATTTTCAAGAACCTGTTCTTCTTCCCCATTGAAACCGTAGTCATCACCCTGTTCCTGCGGGTACTGATTCCCGTAGCAGCCCGGGCAAAGATTACTTACGACAGCAAAGCCGACCTTCGTTTCAGCGGCAAGCAGATCGCAACGCTGGTACTGCTGGTGCTGGTGGGTGTAGGCAGCGCAGTTGGTTATCTTACTTACCGCTACCAGGACACCTCCCGCAGCGCTGACTATACCGATGACCAGCGTGTGGAAGCCAATAAGGGCATGGCCCAGCTGGTGCTGAACAAGACCGACGATTGGGATAATGAAACTGTTGTCTGTATCGTAGACAGCGCTTTCCGCCCCATGTTTGAAGACGAAACCGATTATACCGTTGCGGTTTATGTTCTGGACAAGGAAGCCTTTGCCGCCGGCCAGGCCGCAGACAAGGAGTACGACATGGATACCCTTTGGCTCTATTCCAAGAGCGGCCCGAAGAAGGACAAGTACCAGTCTTTGATCAAGGTTGCCAGTGTAGACATTTGCAAAAACGAAAAGACAGGAGAAATTCTCTCCTTCGACCTTAAAAAAGCAGAATAAAAATTATGGGGACGGCACTACCGTCCCCATCTTTTCGTTGAAACGGAAATTGACAACCCCCGTTTCCCCGGCTATAATAAAAGAAAAACGCAAAGGAGTAATATTTATGCATCTTCATCACGATCATGTCGGTGGCCACAGCCACGACCACGAGCATACCCATACCCATGAGCACACCCACGACGGTGTCGCCCATTCTCACCCCCACAGCCATGCCCACGAGCATGACCACGCCCATCCCCATGACCACGATCACCTTCACGAAGCCGGCGCTGAGCACACCCACTCCCACGAGTGCGGCGGCGATTGCCACGGCTGCGCAGGCGGCTGTGAGCACACCCCCATGGAGGAGCTGACCGCTCTGATGAAATATATGGCAGGCCACAATGCCGCCCATGCCAAGGAACTGGCCGATCTGGCCGTGCAGCTGGAAAAGGCCGGCAATCACACTGCTTACGAGCAGGTCATGGCCGCCGTTTCCGACTTTGAAAAGGGCAATATGCGCATGCAGGTGGTTCTTGCCAGCCTTCAGTAAGGAGAAAAACTATGTGCCTTTCTACCGTTTATAAAAACACCATGACCCCGGAAACCGTGGTCATGAAAAATGTTCAGCGCATTGAGTGCAAAGATGGCTGTGTGATCCTCACCGATCTCATGGAGCGCTCCGTCGCCGTCGAAGGTCAGCTGGTCAGCGCCAATCTCATTGACGGCTTTGTTATCATAAAGGAAACCGTCCGATAAAACGATAAAAAGCCCTCCGGCTACTGCCGGAGGGCCCTTTTGTTATTCTGCTTCGCCACCGATGGTCACAAAAACCTCCATAGAAAAAAGGTGACCCCGATCATCGTACCGGCAGGGCCCGCTTATGGAAACAGTCCCCAGGCTTTGCAGAATCTTTGCCGCTTTGACCGCCCCATCCTCGCAGGCAGGCCCGCCTAAGGCTGCCGGAACGGCCACCGTTACCTGCACCTGCACTTGCTCTGCATCCGCTTCAGCAAGACCTACCGCTGCCATGGGCTGTGGCGGCATCTGTAAGGCATCTCTGGGATAGGCACGGATCGCCGGAATGCCGCCAGCGATCAATGCATCCATTACCGCATTCACTTCACCGTTCACTCCGAATCTACCCCCTTCTGCACACAAAGTCCCCAGGAATATATGGGCATATCCCGAAACCACACCCGCTCCACTCTGCGCAGAATGTAGGTCTTATCCCCTAAGACCAGTTCATCTCCCGCAGCCGCTGCAGGCTGAGCAGGGCCGATGTAGATATACTGCCCGCCTGGTATCCGACCAATGGGCGAATAATCCCAGCGCATGTTCTGCAGGCTTTTGGAGCGGCTATGCTGAATCAGTCCCCGCAGACGGGTCTCCTGACCCGCCTGCTTTAAAACCAACTCTGCGCCCAACCGTGCCAGCAGTCTCTCCACCATAAAGCGCATATCACACCCCCACAAATACAAAGGGCTCCCGCAAATAAGGCTTCATCAGCATTTCCGCCTGATACCGCAGGCAACTGACCGCAGAATTGCCGCTGCTGCGGCGCAGGGTCAGATCACCTGCGGTCACCTGCTCAAGCTGCGCCATACTGCCCACCTCGGCCATTGCCGCCACAGCATACATAGCCGCTGCAGAAACAAAGTCAGACAAGCAGTCCTCAGGTGTCATATTCTCCCGCAGCCGCAGCTTCAGAGCATTTACCGACGCGGCACAAACCGCTTCCAGCATGCTCTGGTTTTCCTCCGGCAGTTCCCGGGCCATCAAATGGGCCTGGGTGTAGACCTGTTCGATCAGGGTCATACATTCAGCACGGCTGCAGCGCCGTCGCAGATCTTGCCGAAACCGGAGATAGAAGTGATGGCAGCCCGCTCCAGCTGGCGGTCGATAAGCTTATCGTACTCAACCAGCACATCACCTGCACGAACCAGCTCCAGCGCATAGCGGTTGTCAAGACCGATGATAACACTGTCGGCAACAGCGCTTGTCTTGTGCAGCTGAGCGCCCAGAGGAGTGGTCAGCTTGCCGGTACCTTGGAAGTTGAGGCCCGTAGCGGGATTCTGCAGCTCGGGGATCTTCAGCATCTTGGTCATAGTGCCGGTGGAGCAGAGAATGGTGTTCATGGTGTAAGGATCAAACTGCCCCCAGAACTCCACCATCTGATCGTAGCCCAGAGTGCCCTTGGTGCCGGAGATGGGAGCGGTGCCGATGGTGTACTTCACAGCGGCATTGTCGTTGCCGTCACCGTTAATCAGCACATCCACAGCATCAGCAAGCTGCTGCTTCTGGATGTAAGCGCCGATCTGGCGCAGCATAACACCAAACAGATCCAGCTTCTGGAAACGGATAGCCTCATAGGAAGCAACCAGCATTCTGCCGCGCTTGGTAAGGCTCACCAGATGCTCCTTAGTCTTTACCTCGGTCTCGGGGATGGCAGTGCCTTCTTCCACCTCTTTAAGTTCCTTGTCATCATCAGTAGGATTGGAGTAGATGGAGCGATAGTCCATGGAATCGATCACCGTAGTGGTAGCAGTGATGGCGGGCAGGATGTCATTTTCCTCCATGCCCTGACGGACGGTACGTGCAATGTACTCGGGGAACAGCACAGCGCTGTCCATAGTGCGGAAAAACTTCTCCACGGGAGAAGAGCCTGCGCCCTTGGCACGGATGCCAAAGCGCTTCAGCTGCCGCTGGAAAGCATCCGTGCCCTCCAAGGCAGTGCCGCGGTAGTTTTCGCTGGGGTCTAAGGACTCCAGCACCTGGGTAAAGCTCATGCCCTCCTGACGGTACATGCCCTTTTCCAGCTTTAGATTGTCAAAACCCATTTTTCATTTCCTCCTAAAGTAAAAATTTATGGTTACCGGCCTCCGCCAGTCATACCCTTAATGCCGTAAATGATCGTTTACCGTACCACCAAAAATGCTGTCATCCCGAGCGGAGTGAAACGGAGCCGAGGGATCTTGGCACCGATTTTAATGCAAATATAAACGAAATGCGTAGATTCCTCGACTCGCTGACGCTCCCTCGGAAT
>JAZUNW010000056.1:0-6849 GCA_045604325.1 Faecousia sp.
CGAGCGGAGTGAAACGGAGCCGAGGGATCTTGGCACCGATTTTAATGCAAATATAAACGAAATGCGTAGATTCCTCGACTCGCTGACGCTCCCTCGGAATGACGTGTCTGGTAGTGCTTGCTAAGTTAAACGATCATTTACAGCACAATGGGGTGGGTGGAAAAATGTTTTTCTCCTTGCAAAATAAGGAAAACCGTGGTATGCTATATCTGCATGTGAAAATGCAGGAAAGGAGTGGCACAATGGCATTGCAGGAATCCGGCGAAATGTATTTGGAGACGATCCTCATCCTCTCCCGGAAACAGGGCGCTGTCCGTTCTGTGGATATTTCCGAATACATGGGCTACTCCAAACCCAGTGTCTCCCGGGCAGTGGGTCTGCTGAAAAATGGCGAATATATTACCATTGATAACGAGGGCCATATCCACTTGACGGAGCTGGGTCTGAGCACGGCTCAGAAGATCATGAGCCGCCATACGGTGCTGACCCGTCTGCTGGAATCCTTAGGCGTAGATACCGAGACAGCATCGAATGATGCCTGCAAAATGGAGCATGTCATCAGCGATACCACCTTTGAAGCCATTAAAAACCATATGGATGCATATGGAAACAATAAAAACACCAACGAGGAGGCAAAAGCATGACTCTCAATGAGAAGAAGCAACTGCAAGTCATTGCCTGCAAGGTCCGTATGGGCGTTATCGAGTCCACTTACGGCGCCAAGGCAGGTCACCCCGGCGGCAGTCTGTCCGCTGCGGAAATCTATACTTATCTGTATTTTAAGGAAATGAACATCGATCCCGCCAATCCCAAGTGGGAAGACCGGGACCGTTTCGTCCTGAGTAAGGGCCACACCACTCCGGGTCTGTACTCCGTTCTGGCTGAGCGGGGCTTCTTCCCCGTGTCCGATCTGCCCACCTTCCGTCACATCGATTCTTACCTGCAGGGCCACCCCAACATGAACACCGTTCCCGGCGTTGACATGTCCACCGGCTCTCTGGGCCAGGGCATCAGCGTTGCTACCGGCATGGCACTGGCTGCCAAGCATACCGGCAAGGGTAACCGCGTGTACTCTCTGCTGGGTGACGGCGAGATCCAGGAAGGCCAGGTTTGGGAAGCCTGCATGGCAGCTGCCCACTACAAGCTGGATAACCTCTGCATCGTTGTGGATAACAACGGCCTGCAGATCGACGGCAATATTGCCGACGTTATGAGCCCCTATCCCATCGTTGACAAGCTGGTTTCTTTCGGCTTTGACGTGCAGGCCATCGACGGCCATGATTTCGACGCCATCGAGGCTGCTTTCCAGCATGCCCGCACCGTTAAGGGCAAGCCCAGCGCCATCGTCATCAAGTCCACCAAGGGCAAGGGTGTTTCCTTCATGGAGAACGATGCCGGTTGGCATGGCAAGGCACCCAACGATGCTGAGTACGCACAGGCAATGAGCGAGCTGAAGGCTCAGCTGGCAGAATTGGAGGCATAAGAAATGGCAGAAATGATGAAAGTCGCTACCCGTGACAGCTACGGCAACGCTCTGAAGGAGCTGGGTGCCGAATTCGACAACCTGGTGGTTCTGGATGCCGACCTGGCAGGTGCCACCAAGACCGGTATTTTCAAGAAGGCATTCCCCGAGCGCCACTTTGACTGCGGCATCGCCGAGGCCAACATGGTCTGTATGGCTGCCGGTATGTCCACCGCCGGCCTTGTGCCTTTTGCAAGCTCCTTTGCTATGTTTGCTGCAGGCCGTGCTTTCGAGCAGGTCCGCAACTCCATCGGCTATCCCCATCTGAATGTGAAGATCGGTGCTACCCACGGCGGTATCTCCGTCGGTGAAGACGGTGCAAGCCATCAGTGCTGCGAGGACTTCGCTCTGATGCGTTCCATCCCCGGCATGACTGTTATCTGCCCTGCCGACGATGTGGAGGCTAAGGCTGCTGTCCGTGCTGCTTACGAGATGGAAGGCCCTGTGTACCTGCGCTTTGGCAGACTGGCTGTGCCGGTGTTCCACGGCCAGGATTATAAGTTCCAGATCGGCAAGGGCGAGGTTGTCCGTGAGGGCACCGATGTTGCCATCATTGCCAACGGCCTGCTGGTTTACGAAGCAATTGAGGCTGGCGAAAAGCTGGCAGAGCAGGGCATTAATGCTATGGTCATCAACATGGCTACCATCAAGCCTCTGGATGAGGAGCTGGTGATCGAGGCTGCCAAGAAGTGCGGCAAGGTCATCACCTGCGAGGAGCACTCCGTCATCGGCGGCCTGGGCGAAGCTGTGTGCGGCGTGCTTAGCGAAAAGTGTCCCACTCCCGTCAAGCGCATCGGCGTTAACGACGAGTTCGGTCACTCCGGTCCTGCAAAGGATCTGCTGAAGCAGTTTGGCCTCAGCGCTGACCATATCGTGGAAGTGGCGCAGGAAATGTGCAAGTAAAATGATAAAAGGGCGCGCCGCAAGGCGTGCCCTTTTTATAGATGTAAATGATCGTTTATCTTACGATAGCGTACCCGCCAAAACCTTCCCCCCAAGGGGAAGCTATGGGCGCTCCCGCGCCATTGCAACGCTAAACGATTATTTATCTTTCGACAAATAATGGTTGCTATTTCGGTTTTTGTCTGCTATAATGCCCTTACCGATGCAGGGTTCGTATATCGGTAATACAACGGCTTCCCAAGCCGTGAAGGCGGGTTCGATTCCCGTACCCTGCTCCAAAAAGAAAGACCACCTTTCGGTGGTCTTTCTTTTTGGAGCAGGGGATTGACTCCTTGTGGGGAAATAAGTATAATTTAATTAGATAAGCTTGTGTGGGAGTACGGTTATGAGAAAGATGCATACATCTGCGAAATGGGTAATTGCGTTAGCTTATTTTCACCGCTATGGATGGATTGCTGCCATGATTGCGTGCATTGCAATTTGGACTGAAAAAATAGTTTCCATTCTCTGCGCCGGTTGCATTATCTTTTCGGTTTGGTCATTTGTTGGATATAAATGTAAATGGAAGCATATTTATTGCTCATACCAAAATGCCAATCACAAAAAAATGACCCCCAATTCTGTTCGCTGGCATCGAGTGAAGAAAAGGGATGCATATGGAGTTCCGTTGATTTTCTTTATCTTGGGTTTGATGATGCTCATCCTTTTGATATCGTATTGACCAACTTGAATTTGTTGAACTGTTTATATACTATGCACCCAAAAATGGCCACCTGTTGGGGTGGTCATTTGTTATGTAAAACAAACTGCATAATTTGTCAAAATTTTGCACCGGTAAAAGTGAATTTTCATCAAAATGTGGGTTGAATTTACGGGGCATATGTGATACGATATACTCGTATCGATATGGGCGCGGTGCGCCCAAATGATAAAGTACGCAGCGACATGCTGCACAGGAGGTAAAAAAGAGAAATGTCCGTAATGGAAATCTTTGACAAGCGCAGCGCGTTCTCCTTTGAAGTGTTTCCCCCCAAGACGGATGTGGGCATGGAAAAGCTTTGCGGTGAAGGCGGCGTGCTGGAGCAGCTGTACACCCTGAACCCCGACTATATCTCCTGCACCTACGGCGCAGGCGGTACCAACGTTGGCAAGAACCTGGAAGTTCTTGACAAGATCGTTAAGGACGGCAAGACTGTGGGCGTGACTCACTTCACCTGCATCGGCAACTCCAAGGAAGGCATCCGTGAGCAGCTGCAGACCTACTTAGATCACGGCATCAACCACATGCTGGCTCTGCGCGGCGACCTGCCCTTCGGCTGGACCGGCACCGGCGGCGATCTGCACTATGCTACCGAGCTGGTGAAGTTTGCCCGTCAGGAGTTTGGTGAGCAGCTTACCATCGCTGTTGCCGGCTCTCCCGAGGGCCACATTCAGTGCCGCAGCATCGAGGCTGATATCGCATTCCTGAAGCAGAAGCAGGACAACGGCGCTGACTATATCATGACTCAGCTGTGCTGGGATATGGATCAGTTCCGCTGGTGGCTGGACGCTATCCGCGCTGCCGGCATCTGGATGCCCGTGGACGTGGGTATCATGCCCATCCTGGACCAGGCTGCTACCATCAACATGGCTCTGTCCCGCAATGGTTGCGTTATGCCCCGTGAGCTGTGCGAGATCATCTCCAAGAACTGGATCTTCCCCAACCCCTTCGACAAGGAGCCCTTCGACGCAAATGCTGCCGAGAAGAAGGAGAGCTTCAAGAAGGCCGGCATCGAGTACACCATCCGTCAGATCGACGAGTACCGTGCCTGCGGCATCGACGGCATCCACCTGTACGCCCTCAATAAGTTTGACGATGTGGCTTACATCGCTAAGGAAGCCGGCCTGCTGGACCTCATCTAATCGCTACATAACCCCAACATTTAAGGAGCAATTACTATGGCAACACCCCATACCATCGCAGTAGCCGGCAAGGGCGGCGTAGGCAAGACCACTACCTGTGGTATGCTCATCGACCTGCTGTGCAAGAAGAATAAGGGACCCGTCCTGGTGGTCGATGCTGACGCAAACAGCAACCTCAATGAGGTGCTGGGCGTAGAGGTGGAGACCTCCCTTGGCGCCATCCGTGAGGAAATGGCTCAGGCGGAAATGAAGGGCACCATCCCTGCCGGCATGACCAAGGCCGACTATGCAGAATTCAAATTCAATTCCGCTATCATTGAGGAAGATGATTTTGATATGCTGGTCATGGGCCGCACCCAGGGTAAGGGCTGCTACTGCTATGTCAACGGCGTTCTTAAGACCCAAGTGGACAAGTATGCCAAGAATTACTCTTATATTGTCATGGACAACGAGGCGGGCCTTGAGCATGTGGCAAGAGGCACGCTGCCCCATGTGGATACCATGCTTCTGATTTCCGACTGCTCCCGTCGCGGCGTTCAGGCTGCTGCGAGAGTTGCCGAGATGATCGAAGAGATGGAGCTGAAGCCCGGTAAAATGGGCATCATTATCAACCGCGCGCCCGGCGGCGTGCTGGATGAGGGCGTCAAAGCCGAAGTGGAAAAACACGGACTTACTCTGCTGGGCGTTCTGCCCCAGGATGAAAGCGTGTACCGCTGCGATTGCGACGGTGAGCCTTCCGCCAAACTGCCGGAGACCAACCCTGTGAAGGCTGCCCTGAAGGGCATCGTGCAGGAGTTGGGCTTATAACTTTGTTTTAAAAATTTAAAATATAACAAGGGGGAACCTAAAATGTCTTTCACACCTAAGACGGGCGCTTTCAGCGGCAAGATCAATGCCGTGACATTGGGCACCGGTGACAAGGCTATCGTCATCGGCGGCCAGAATGTGCTGCCCTTCTACACCTTCGATGCTCCCATTGAGAACGCACCGAAGATCGGCGTCGAAATTTCCGATGCTGCAAACGAGTGGACTGCTCCCGGCCTCGTAGAATTCTACGCCGGCTGCAACACCATGGCTGAGCGGGCACAACGGGCCGAGACCATGGAAGGCGCAGACTTCCTGTGCCTGAACTTCGAATCTGCCGATCCCAATGGCGCTGACCGCTCTGTGGAAGAGTGCGTTGCCGATGCAAAGGCTGTCGCCGAAGTTTGCACCATGCCCATCGTTATCATGGGCTGCAAGAACCTGGAGAAGGACGGCGAGCTGTTCTCTAAGATCGCTGATGCTCTGCAGGGCAAGAACATCCTGGTGATGTCCGCTAAGAACGAAAACTACAAGACCGTCGGTGCTTCCGTCGCTCTGGCTTACGGCCAGAAGGTCGGCGCTGAGACCGCTGACGACATTAACCTGGCTAAGCAGCTGAACATTCAGATGATGAAGGACCTGTCCATTCCCGCATCCTCCATCGTGATGAACATCGGCACCGCTGCTGTTGGCTACGTCTACGAGTACGTTGCTTCCACTCTGGACCGCGTTCGTGCCGCTGCTCTGGCTCAGTCCGATGCAGACCTGCAGATGCCCATCATCGCTCCTGTGTCCACCGATACCTGGGGCGTGAAGGAGTCCACCGCTTCCGAGGCTGACGAGCCCACTTGGGGCAACGCCGAGGAGCGTGCCATCGGCATGGAAGTGGCTACCGCCGCTGCCAACCTGACCGGTGGTGCTGACGCTGTTATCATGCGTCATCCTGCAGCTGTCGCAACCATCAAGAAGTTCATCAACGAACTGGTCTAAGGAGGATACATACAATGGCTTTGAAAGGTCTTGATATTTTTAAGCTGTCTCCTAAGAAGAACTGTAAGGAGTGCGGCAGCCCCACCTGTATGGCATTCTGCATGAAGGTGGCGCAGGGCGCTGTGGAAATCGACAAGTGCCCCTACTTCTCTGACGATGCAAAGGCAATGCTCAACGAGCAGACTGCACCTCCCATGAAGACCATCTCCGTGGGCGAGCACAAGCTGGGCGGCGAAACTGTCCTGTTCCGTCACGAGAAGACCCTGGTTAACAAGAATCTGTACGCTGTCTCCGTGTGCACCTGCATGGACGAGGCTACTGTCGATGCTAAGCTTGCCGATCTGCAGAAGATTGACTACGAGCGTATCGGCGAAAGAATGTACGTGGAGTTCGTTCAGGTTGCCAACAATCAGTCTGATCCCGCTGTCTACGCAAAGCTGGTTGAAAAGGCCGCTGCTACCGGCCGCGCTCTGGTCCTGGAGTGCTGGGATGTTGAGTGCGCTAAGGCTGCTCTGGCTGTTGCCGGCAAGAATGTAATTCTGGACGGCGCTACTCCCGCTAACTGGGAAGCTATGAACGAGGTCGCTACTGCTGCCGGCGTTACTCTGGGCGTCTGGGCTGAGAACATCTCTGACCTGTATGGCACCGTGAAGGGTCTGGAAGGGAAGGGCAACAAGAAGCTGGTGCTGGATGTCACCGGCAGGACTGCTAAGGTGACTCTGGCAAGG
>JAZUNW010000057.1:0-2352 GCA_045604325.1 Faecousia sp.
CAGTCATTGCATTGGCCGCTCTCCAGCTTCTCGGCATCTGGGAAAATTCCATCAATGTCTATGAGCCCTTGATTGGTGTAGTTTTGTTGCTGCAGGCAGTTTACCACTGGAAAAAGAACCGAACTGTTGCAATCATCAGCCTGTGTGCGTCTGGCTTTATCTTCGCCTGCGCAATCGTGATTCTCGTACTGCCGCTGCTGCAGTAATTGCTGTGATGCTCCACGCGGAAAAGATCTGCACAGAAACTTTAACTGTATAAGCGATTCAGATGATCCTTGAATTGGCAAGGCAACAGGAGGACATATTTATGGAGCATAAAATCATTCACGGCATTGGCGGAGAAGTACATTATTGGATTTCACGAGTCAGCCATAGGGCAAACGAAGCAATCGTTTTCACCCATGGATTGACTGCCGATCACACAATGTACGAAAAACAGGTTGCGTATTTTCGAAATGAATATACTGTGATCGTATGGGATGTTCCAATGCACGGACTATCTATGCCTTACCATAATTTTTCCTACGAAAACACCGCAAGAGACTTAAACAGCATCTTACAACAGGAATGTATTGAAAAGGTTTCTTTGGTAGGAATGTCCATGGGAGGCTACCCTTCTCAAATGTTTGCACATCTGTATCCGGAAAAGGTGAAATGCTTTGTTGGCATCGACACGACACCATTCGGGACGGCCTATTATTCGAAATCCGATTTGTGGTGGCTTTCCAAGGTCAAACCAATGGCGAAACTGTTTACGGACAGAATACTTCGCTGGAGCATGGCAAAATCGATTTCTCAGACAGAATATTCGTTTAACAAAATGATGCAGATTCTGTCTCCTTTGTCCAAAGAACAAATCATTGAGCAAATGGATGTTGCATACGGGAAATTTGCGCAGGAGAACAGAGATATCCGTTTGACGTGTCCCGTACTGATTCTGCTTGGGGACAAAGACAGAACAGGGAAGGTACGGCAATACTGTTTTGCTTGGTCAAAATCAACGGGATATCCGCTGCACATTATCGAGAATGCTTCTCACTTTTCCAATGGAGACAATCCAACGCAAGTCAATGCAGAAATAGAACAGTTTATGAAACAAATCGATTCAAATAGGGACGAAAACAAGAAGGAGATGCCATCATGCTGATATACACGATTATTACGCTGGCAATCAGCATCCCCTTTGTCTGGCTCGGCATCCGAATCAACCGTGGGGCACTCTATCTCATTCACGACTATCATCAGAAAAATGTGAAAGAGGAAGAAAAAGCAGCATATGGAAAGGCTTTTTCCAAGGGAATGTTTGGCATGGCCGCTTCTATGATCCTCAGCGGTGTTGTTGCCCTGTTTGGGGAATCCAAATCGTTCATGATTGCTTCCCTCGTCGTACTGTATTTGGGTTTTGCGATTTCCATCGCTGTGCTGCTGCGGGTTCAGAAGAAATATAACGGCGGTGTTTTCTGATTTCCGATACCACCCACACAGAGAAAGCATTACACAGTAACTTTGATAAAACAGAATCAGAAAGGAAGAATGCCTTGTGAATTGCCCTAAGTGCAACAGCGACCACATACTCGACGGTAAATTGATCGGATACGGCGGAGTGGTATTCGTCGAAAAGGGAACCGAAAAGAAATTCCGTCCAAACGCATATACGACAGAGTGTAAGGCTTGTTTGGATTGTGGAGCAGTTTTCGACTTACATATTATCACCACCGGAAAGCGGAAAGTCGGGAGACAAGATCCGTAATTTGACAGAAGAAAGAGTCCGATAAAATGAATTATGCAGAATACGGAATCCAGCACCCTAACACGATCATCCTGCTCCACGGCGGTGGGCTGTCCTGGTGGAATTACCGCGAAGTCGCACAGGTTTTGGCAGATAAATACCATGTGGTTCTGCCAACTCTGGACGGACATGCGGACAGCGACGCGCCTTTTACTTCCATTGAGGATAACGCTGCACGGCTGATCGCATATATCGACAAACACCACGGCGGCAGTGTTTATGCTGTGGGTGGTCTGTCCCTTGGCGGACAAATCGCCGTGGAAATGCTGACACAAAGATCGGACATTTGCCGCTTTGCTTTGCTCGAAAGTTCTTTGGTTAAGCCACCAAAACTGACACATCCCCTGATCAAACCAACCTTTGGTATGAGCTACGGTCTGATCAAGCAGAAGTGGTTCGCCAAAATGCAGGCAGCCTATCTTGGAATCCCCCAGACGTTGTTTGATGATTATTACCAGGACACCTGCAAAATCAGTAAAGAAGATATGATCGCATTTCTGCAAAGCAACAGTGCCTATTCCATAAAGCCTGCTCTCCGGGATACGCAAGCCAAGGTACATATC
>JAZUNW010000058.1:0-24705 GCA_045604325.1 Faecousia sp.
AAGGTCGGCCTTGCGTCGGCCATTTTTCTTGGCTCAGAGTGATACGCACGATAGCGTGGACAAGTAATTCGACCGTACCCAGGCACCACGAAAACTGAGTACGTTTTATCAAGGAGGAAACAAACAATGGCAAACCAGGAAATGATCCGCATCCGGCTGAAGGCTTACGATCATCAGCTGATCGACTCCAGCGCGGCAAAGATCGTCGAGACCGCAAAGCGCAACGGCGCCTCCGTGGCCAAGTCGGATCGTAGCCATGTCGTTCTGTGAGCCAAGGAGTTGCAATAGTTGCTTGTCTTCCTAAGCCCGCTTGGCCTCCGACTTGAGACGGATGCGCCGTTGCGCTTTGCGGTCTCCACGATCTTTGCCGCGCTGGAGTCGATCAGCTGATGATCGTAAGCCTTCAGCCGGATGCGGATCATTTCTTGGTTTGCCATGGTTTGTTTTCCTCCTTGAATTTCGTACTCAGTTTGCTTAGGTACTCTGGGTACGGTGAACTGTTTGTCCGCGCCGCCGTGCGTATCATTCTGAGCCAAGAAAAATGGCCGACGCAAGGCCGACCTTTATCCCGCCGCAGCGATATACGCAAGCGCAAAACGAGACAGTTCAGCCGCCCGATGACCGGACATACTCCGCAGAAGTTACCGCTTATTAGGCGCAATCTCCTGCATCATCGCAGTGCACGCGCAGAATGTCCCTACACGCGCTCGATTATCTTATCACCATTACGACAATTTGTCAAGAAGATTTTTAGAAAAATTCACAAAATTTTTCAGTAAAATTCGTAGCATTCGCTGAATAATTACCGGGCAAAAATTAAGCAGGGCAGTCTATTTGCTGCCCTGCTTTATAATTCTATCCCAGTCAAACAAATCTCCGGGATCTGTTTTGTTTTCGGTGTACTCTTCATGGCCAATAACGTGCTGCCTGTCCAACGGAATATTATGCCGCTGGCACAGATCCTTCACCAGGCCCTGCAGCGCCGTATACTGCTCCTCGGTATAGCCCATCAAGGTCTGATCCAGGGAGTCGTACTCTTTTCCGGTCAGATACATGGACATATCATCCTTAGAGCCCATGGCCACCATTTCAATGCCAATAGCATACTGATTCATGGTGTTCGTATACTTCTCATTTCCTTGCCATGTGCCCCTCCCTGCGTGCCACGCCACCCGATCTTCGGGAATATAGCAGCGCACCGTGCCATCACGGTCAATAATATAATGGATGCTGACCTTGTAATCCACAAATATGCCACGGATCAAATCCATATCATAGGGATTCTTTTTATCAAGCACCACCGCGCTGGTAAAGTGGATCATCACAAATTCCGGAGCATACAAACGCTTTCCGGAATAGTCCTCCAAGGGCAGCAACGGCTCCTCTATGGCACCGGCATAGACCGTCACCGGTTTCGGCGGCTCTGTCTCGGGTGCTTCCGTAGGTACTTCTGTTGGATTGGTCTGTATTTCCGGAAGGGTTTGTTCCGCAGGCTTTGTTTCGGAAGGTGCTGCGCCGCAGGCACTTAGCATCAGTGTCACCAGCAACAGGCAAAAGATTTTAATCTTCATTTCAATTCCCATTCCTTAATTTGGCTTGCCTTTTCGTAAAGCCGCAGGTAGCTGTCATAACGACTGGGCTCTATCTCCCCTGCCGCCACCGCTGCCGTGACCGCACAGCCCGGCTCTTTCCGGTGGGAGCAGTCATGGAACTGGCAATTGCCGATAAACTTCCCAAAATCCGGGAAAGCGTACTGAAGATTCTCCTTGAGTATCACTTCCATCTGATCGGTATCAAAGGAAGAAAAGCCCGGGGTATCCGCCACATAGGTCTCCTCCCCCAACTTATAGAGCTCCACATGCCGTGTGGTATGCCGTCCGCGGCCCAGTTTTTCGGAAACCTCGCCGGTGGGTAGCTGCAGCTGCGGACACAGCCGGTTCAGCATGCTGCTCTTGCCAACGCCGGAATTTCCGGTAAAGGCAGTGAGCTTTCCTGCGATCAAACTCCGCAGTTGCTCTACCCCCTCCCCTGTTTCGGCACTGGCGGCGATCACCGTAAATCCTGCGTTGCCGTAGATCCGCATCAGATCCACCGCAGGATCCAAGTCACACTTATTGACACACAGGATCACCGGCACTTCCTGATCGCCGGCAATGGCCGCAACGCGATCAATGAGGAATGGCTCTGTCACTGGATTGGCATTGGCGGCAAACACCACCAAAGCATCGATATTGGCAACAGCAGGGCGAACAAAGCTATTCTTTCTCGGCAGAATTTTTTCCACCATACCCTTGCCGCCCTCGACGGATATTTCCACCATATCACCGGTCAGCGGGGAGCTGCCCTTGCGCAGCACGCCTCTGGCACGGCAAGTAACCACCGTATCTTCGGTCTGTACATCATAAAAGCCGCTTAAGGACCGTAAAATTCTTCCGTTTCTTTTAACCATTCGCGCCAAAATCTACCTGCTCGGACCAGCCGTAGGTATTTCCGATCCAAATCTCAAAATCCATAACACCCTTGCCGGAAAGCTCGATCTCGATGGATACAGCATCGGCAGGAATGTTCCGCTCTTCAACCACCACACCTTCTCTGCGGACGCTGAGTACATACGTACCGGTCATGTCGTCCGGCAACTCCAAAGTAATCCGCTTGGACACATAGTCCACAGGTTCTGTTGCGGAGTTGGTAGGCGGTGTAATGACGGGGGTATTCTCCAGCGGAATCTGCAGGACGATGGGCGTCTTCACATCCACATCCATTTCAGCAGGAATGGACTGCCAAATAACCGTGTTGGCCGTCTGATTGCTCTCCACCTGCTCTACCGCCACTACGGTAAAGCCGGTTTGTGTCAGCAGTTCTTTTGCCGTATCCACGTTGTGACCAATAAGGTTGGGCATTTTTGCGGTCTTGGTAGCAGGGCCGGAGCTGACCCATAGCTTGATGGGCTCGCCCTCTACCAGCTCAGCACCTTCGACCGGCTCTGTTTTGATAACATAGCCTTTTTTAACAGTGGCGCTGGCTTCTTCTAAAATGACGATCAATGTAGGGTCAATGCCCTGCGCGTTGGTCAGGAAGTTCTTGGCGGTGGTCTCATCCCACTCTACCAACTTCTCCATGGTCTTGACCTTGGGCTCAACACCAAGGCTCACCGTGATCGTAACCTCACCACCCTTTTCGATCTGGGTATTGGCTACGGGATTCTGTTCGATGATCTCATCCTTGGCATATATATCGCTGTAGCCACCGGGAATGACCTTGATGGAAATATCCTTCTGACTTTCCGCATAAGTCACGGTCTTACCCACCAGATTGGGCACCATGACCAGATTGGTTTCCTCTCTGCCGCTGCCAAATGCGATAATGAAAATAATCACGATGGCAAGCACCAGCACCACAGAGCAGGCAACGATTGCGATAGTTGCCACTTTGCTGCTCTTCTCGTCCTCTTCGATGATTTCCTCCTTACGGCGGCGGGGCTTTTTCCCGCTGCTGCCGCTGCGGTGTGGGGGTGTGCTCCGCTTGGCGGCAAGGTCAGTTCTGCCTGCTACCCGCTCAGCGGTGGTCTTTTGCTGCACCGGTGCCTCTTCTGCGTGGGCATTGCTTTGCAGCATTGCCGCATCATCCAGGCTGGTGCTGGTATTGTTGTAATCGAAGAGAATCGTGGGATCTTTCCGGAATTCATCCATATCCGCCAGCATAGCCGTTGCGGTGTCGTACCGCTTTGCGGACTCCTGGGCCATGGCTTTCATAATGATCTGCTCCAGGCCGCCGGGGATATTGGGATTCAAGGTAGAAGGCATAGCTGCCTGACCGTTAATATGCTGGATGGCAACCGACACAGGAGATTCTCCGTCATAAGGCGGCCGTCCGGTCATCATCTCATACATCACAACGCCCAAAGAGTAAATATCGCTGCGGTTATCTACCCTCCCGCCCTTGGCCTGCTCGGGAGAGATGTAGTGCACGCTGCCCAGGGCTTCCTTAGTCAAGGTGTTACTCTTGGACATGACCCGGGCAATGCCGAAGTCTGTCACCTTGACACTGCCGTTTTTCAGCACCATCACATTGTGGGGCTTGATATCCCGGTGGATGATGCCGCGGCTGTGGGCATGCTCCAAGGCTTTGCCGATCTGGATGGCAAAATGCAAAGTCTCTTTCCAGTTCAGCACACCCTTCTTTTCCATGTACTGCTTCAAAGTGATGCCATCGATCAGCTCCATAACGATGTAATCCGCGCCATCGGATGTAGAAACATCATGGACAGACACAATGTTGGGATGAGAAAGCATGGCGACCGCCTGGCTCTCTGCCTGAAAACGGCGACGGAACTCCTCGTCCTGAGAGAAATCGTCCCGCAGGATCTTAATGGCCACCAATCGATTCAAACGGTGGCATCTTGCCTTGTAAACAACGGCCATGCCGCCGGTGCCAAGGACCTCCAGTATTTCATAACGGTTATCCAGTAACCGTCCTATATATTTATCCATATCCTAATAAACTCCTTTTCGCCGTCCGGTTAAATCAGCACCATAACACTGGTGACATTATCCGGTGCGCCACGGTTTTTAGCAATATCCAAAAGGCGCTGGCAGCAGTGCTGCTTATTGACTCCATGGACCACTTCAAACAGGATCTCCTGATCGTCCATCATATTGGTAAGACCGTCTGTGCAAAGAAGCAGACAGTCACCCCGCTCCAAATCCACATGGAACACATCGCATTCCAAAACCGGTTCCGTACCCACAGCACGGGTAATGTAGTTCTTTCCGGGGTATGTTCTTGCCCGCTCCGGTGTCAGTTCTCCCCGCTGGATCATCATCTGTACCAGGGAGTGGTCGGTGGTAAGCCGGCGGATTCCGTCACGGTTGACACCGTATGCCCGGCTGTCGCCCACATTGGCGATCACCACTTCTTTGCCCTGGATCATGGCCGCCACCAAGGTGGTGCCCATGCCGCTGAATTCTTCTAATTCCTGCGCCTGATCGTAAACGGTAAAGTTCGCAAGTTTGACAGCTCCGCGGAGCATTTGCTCCATCGCGTCCCGTTTCATGCCCGGCACCCATGTGCGGCGCACTTCCTCTGTAAACACCTCCACCGCAAGGGTGCTGGCTACATTGCCGGATTTTGCACCGCCCATTCCGTCACAAACCACGCACAATACGGTATTGCGGTCGAGCTGTTCGATTTGATAGGCATCCTGGTTCTGTGCCCGGACACAGCCCGGGTCTGTCAGGCCCCAATATTGCATATGGAATCCACCCCTTTCTTGGGAATGCAAAATGCAGAATGCAGAATTATTTTTGCGCAGATGTCTTACAAATCGCAGCTAACAAACTTATCAGCTCGTTTATATCTGCATTCATACTTTCAAACTGTGCTTTGCTGAGAAAGCCGGTTGCATACAGCAAACGCAACCAATAATCCGTCTCATTTGCCTCTTTCAGCGCAATGCACATTTTTGCTGTGAAATCAGCCTTGCTCTGTCCACGCTGTGCTTCAGATACATTTGCGCCTATGCTTGTTCCACAGCGCAGCAGCTGCTTTGCAAGGACATACTCTTTTTCTTCTTTTTTAAGATATTTGTAAAGGTTTACTATTCGCACAGAAAAAGCAAAACTCTTCTCTGTTATCGCATTTTCTCCCATATTTGCCTCATTCTGCATTCTGCATTTTGCATTCTGCATTATGTTCCTTGTTGTATTTCCGGCGCAATTGGCCGCAAGATGCGTCAATATCGCTGCCCAATGTTCTGCGCACCGTGGCGGTGACGCCGCCATCTTCCAAAGTCTTCTGAAACCTCATCACCGCATCCCGGGTGCTGGGTTTCAAAGGGCTCTCCTCCACATGGTTCAGAGGAATCAAATTCACATGGGCCGGCAATCCCTTTAACCGCCGCAGCAATTCCCTGGCATTTTCCACGCTGTCGTTCACACCGTTTATCATGGCGTACTCAAAATGGATGCGGCGGGATGTAGCCGCGTAATATCTGCGGCAGGCCTCCAGCAGCTCTTCGATGGGATATGCCTTATTCACCGGCATGATCGTGTCCCGAACGGCATCATTGGGGCCGTGCAGAGAGATCGCAAGGCTGATCTGCAATTTATGCTTTGCCAGCTCATCGATCTTCGGTACAAGTCCGCAGGTGGAAATGCTGATGTGCCGCATAGAAATATTCATGCCGTCGGGGCTGTTGACCAGCTCCAAAAAGCGTAGCACATTCTGGAGGTTATCCAGAGGCTCACCGATGCCCATCAGCACGATATGAGAGATGGGCAAGCCGGAATCAATCTGGGTGAACAGTACCTGATCCAGCATTTCATAGGGCTCCAACTTTCGAACCAAGCCGCCCAATGTAGATGCGCAGAAAGCGCAGCCCATTTTGCATCCCACTTCTGAGGATATGCACACGGTGTTGCCGTAATGATACCGCATCAGCACCGTCTCCACACAGTTGCCGTCGGAAAGCTGCCAAAGATACTTGATCGTGCCGTCCTTTTTGGATTCCTGCTTTCGCACAACCTTCGGTGCATGGATAGGATAGTGCTCTGCTAAGGTGTCCCGCAAGATCTTGGGAAGATTGGTCATCGCCTCGAAGCTCCGCACGCCCTTATGAAGCCATGTATAGACCTGCTTTGCGCGGAAAGCCGGCTGCCCCAATTCTTTCAGAACAGCTCCTATTTCCGATTGGGTCATGGATTTCAGATTCATGCTTTCCTCCGCAGTCTGGCGATAAAGAAACCGTCTGTGCCGTACTGCCCCGGCACAAGGGTCAGCATACCGGTGGTGTTTTCCGGGAATACATCCGGCAGCGAAAGGTTTTCCAAATAAAACGTGTCATTTTCTTTTAGGAAACGCGCTACATTTCCTTCGTTTTCACCGTGCACCAAGGTGCAGGTGGAATACAGCAGGATACCGCCGGGTTTTACATAACGGGCTTGGTTGCGCAGGATCTGCAGCTGCAGGTCCGGCAACTGGCGCATCGTCGCCGGGTCTTTGAAGCGAATGTCCGGCTTTTTTCGGATGATGCCGTAGCCGGAGCAAGGAACATCAGCAATGACCACGTCCATTTTTTCTTCCCAAGCGGGCTCAAAAACCGTGGCATCCATCTGACGCACATCGATATTATGGAATCCCAGCCGCTCCGCACCATTGCGGATCAAGCCGGTTTTATGCTCGTGAATATCGCAAGTGGTGATATGCCCCGCGCCCTGCACCGCCGCGGCAAAGCTTTTGCCGCCGGGTGCTCCGCAGCAATCCAGCACCCTTGCGCCTTTGGGGATAGCTGCGCACAGAACGCTGAGCTTTGCGGCCGCATCCTGTACATAGAAATCGCCGTCCGCAAAGCTTCGGAGCTTTTCGATGTCGCCACTTCCCGAGAGCACCAAACAGTCGGCAAGCCATTGGTGGGACTGTGCCTCCACACCCTCTTGCGCGAATTTTTCCTGTAACTTTTCCGGGGATATGCGCAGGGTGTTTACCTGCACCACTGTTTGGGGCGTCGCGTTGTTGGCGCAGAGCATGCTTTCCAGCTTTTCTTCGCCAACGTAGCCGCGCAGCAGATCGATCAGCACCTTGGGGTGGCTGTACTTGGTTTCCAAAGTTGCGGGGGGCTTCAATGTGCCCTTGGTGCGCACCGCGTTTCGCAGCACCCCGTTGACAAGGCCCGGCGCAAAGCGCTGCTTTTTGCAGTACTTTTTCGCAAGGTCCACAGATTCATTCACCGCAGCGGACTGAGGAATCTTATCCATGCAATAGATTTGATACAAACCCAAATGCAAAATATCCCGCACCGCCGGGTGCAGATCCTTCAACTTTCCGGTTAAAAGCTGCTGTAAATAGTGATCCAGCAGCATGCGGTTTTGCAAAACGCCGTAGCACAGCCGGGAGGCCAATGCCGCATCCCGCTTATCCAGCCGGTCACGGACAATGTATTCCTTTAATACGCCGTTGGACCATGCCGCCTGCTTGCGGCAGGCGATCAGGGCGCTGAGCGCCGTTTCTCTTGCAGACATACTCACATCTCCAGAGGATGACCCCGGAAATAATCCGGCGCGGCCATCCGCTTGCCGCCTTCCGCCTGCAGAACGCGGATCTCCACCGCACCTTCACCGCAAGCAATTACAAGCCCCGTTTTGGTAAGGCCCAGGACCTTGCCCGGCTCACCACTGCCCTCTACGATGGCAGTGGCATGCACTTTGAATTTATTGCCCCCCAGTTCCATGGTGGCAACGGGCCAGGGATTCATTCCCCGCACATGGTTGTGGACCTGCCGGGCAGTTTTTGTAAAATCAATGGGGCACATAGTCTTATCCAGCATCGGCGCATAGGTTGCCGCGGCATGATCCTGAGGCTCATGCTCCACTTCGCCCGCTGCCATGCGACCAATGGTCTTGCTGAGCAAGTCTGCGCCTAGCACTGCCAGCCGATCCAGCAGCTGACCTGCTGTTTCATCCGGGCCGATGGGTGTCTTGGAAATTTCGATAATATCGCCGGCATCCATCTCCCGGCACAGGTACATAGCCGTCACGCCGGTCTCCTTGCAGCCGTCCAGCACCGCCCACTGATAGGGCGCGCTGCCGCGGTACTGGGGCAGGATGCTTGCATGGATGTTGATGCAGCCCTTAGGGGGAATATCCAGCACCTTTTGGGGCAGGATACGGCCATAAGCCACCACCGCCACCACGTCGGGCTTCAGATCCCGAAGCTGCTGCACTGTTTCTTCCTCGCGGAAGTTTTCCGGTTGAAACACAGGAATATCGTGCTGCAGCGCCACTTCCTTAACGGGAGAGGCAACCAGCTTCATGCCACGACCCTTGGGCCGGTCCGGCTGAGTGTACACGCCAACCACATCGAAGCCATCGCTTATCAGTTTTTTCAGACAGGTCGCCGCAATGTCCGGCGTACCCATAAACACGATCCGCATAGGATCCCTCCAATTATTCTTCGTCCTCTGCTGCCAGCTCTTCTTCTGTCAGAAAACGCTCCATCACCTGGGTGTAGAGGATACCGTCCAGATGATCCAGCTCATGGCAGAAGCAGCGGCCGATCAGTCCTTCACCCTCTGCTTCAAACCACTCGCCGTTGCGATCCTGAGCCCGGACCTTGGCATAGTAAGGCCGCTTTACCAGACCGTACTTACCCGGAACGCTGAGGCAGCCCTCTGCCCCCTCCTGCTCACCGTCGGTCTCGATGAGCTCCGGATTGATGAGCTCCAAAATACCCTCGCCGGTATCCACGATGACAACACGGCGCAGGATGCCCACCTGGGGAGCAGCCAAACCAACACCGTTGGCCTCTTCCAAAGTTTCTGCCATATCGTCCAGCAGGTTGTGCAGCTTCCGGTCGAATTTCTCAACCGGCTTGCACACCTTGTGCAGGGCGGGCTCTTTATCTGTCAGTATTTTCCGCAATCCCATTTTCTATCCTCTTTCATTCGTCATAACCGTTTACATCCGCAAAGGCAGATACGCCCCGGTTCATGCTGTCCTTGCTAAACTGCCGCAGCAGATGTGCGATCAATGACCGCAATGTACGGTTCATTTGGCAGCGCAGGGTCAGCCGGTAACGGTAGTTGTAATTGATTTTCGGCACCACGCAAGGTGCGGGGCCCAACACGCGGCAAATTTCGCCGCAAAATGCAGGTTCTTTCATACATGCATTGAGACTGTCCCGGAATTTTGCCGCACCACGCAGCACCCGGGCCTCATCCTGCCCCAGGAAGGTCACCGTCGCCACATCCGCAAAGGGCGGAAATTCCTGAATGCGGCGCATCTCGATCTCCATATCGTAAAAGCCTTCATAATCCTGCTTGGCAGCAAGGGCAAGCACCTTGTGCTGGGGCACCATGGTCTGGATCACAGCCTGTCCTACCGCTTCACCTCGCCCTGCTCTGCCGACCACTTGGGTCAGCATGTTAAAGGTTGTTTCCGCACCACGGTAAGAGCCGGAATAGAGACTCATATCCGCATCCAAAACGCCAACCAAGGTCACATCCGGAAGATTTAAGCCCTTGGCCACCATCTGGGTGCCAATTAAAACGGGAGTCTTTCTTTTTTGAAAATCCTCCAGTATTTTTTCGTGGGTATTCACAGCGCTGACGGTGTCGGAATCCATGCGGGCGATCTCCATACCGGGGAACAGGCTCTCCAGTTCCTGCTGCACCTTTTGGGTGCCGGTACCCACCTGCTTCATAGGTCCACCGCAAGCCGGGCAGCGCTCACTTGTCCTCTGGGAGTGACCGCAGTAATGGCACATCAGCCGCTCGTTAGCGCTGTGATAGGTAAGTCTTGCGCTGCAACGGGGGCACTCCGGAATTTCGCCGCAATCTATGCAGGCTACATACCGGCTGTTGCCACGGCGGTTTAGAAACAGAACGGACTGCTTGCCGTTATCTCTTGCCCTGCCGATCTCCGCCTGCAAAAGATAGCTGATGGCAAGATCGTTGCCGTTTTTCACTTCTTCTTTCATGTCCACCATCTGCACCGCAGGGAGCGCCTTGCCGTTATACCGCTCACTCAAGCGGTACAGCTTGTAATCGCCCTGCTTTGCATGATACATGGTCTCCACCGCAGGGGTGGCTGAGCCAAGAAGCACCAGCGCTTTTTCTTTATGGCCACGCCACAGCGCCACCTCTTTGGCGGTGTAGCGGGGATTTTGTTCTGATTTATAGGAATGCTCCTGCTCCTCATCCAGTATAAGGATTCCCAAATTAACAGCCGGCGCAAACACCGCACTGCGGGTGCCGACCACCACACGGGCCTCACCGGATCGAATTCGCTTCCATTGATCGTAACGCTCACCGGCAGAAAGGCTGCTGTGCTGCACTGCGATCTTGTCGCCGAAATGGGCAGCCAGCAGGCTCAAAAGCTGAGGTGTCAGCGCAATTTCCGGCACCAAAAGCATGGCGCTCTTACCCGCATCCAAGCAGCGCTGTATCAGCTTTATATAAACCGCAGTCTTACCGGAGCCGGTAATGCCATGCAGCAGCGCCACGCCGGGTGTTTCCTGCCACATTTGGTCCTGAAGACCTTCAAACGCCGCCTGCTGCTCCTCATTCAGCTGCAGCGGGCCACTGAGTTTTGCCGGTTTGATCTGGCTGCAGCGGAGCACTTCCCGCTCCGTCAATTCAAGATACCCCAACTCCGCCAGTCGCTTGACGGTTGCCGCCTTTGCGCCGGTAAAATAGCACAGCTCTTTTACCGCAACACTGCCAATGCTGCACATCAGCTCCAGCACCGCCTTTTGCATGGGCGAGCGCAAACATCGTGCGGCATACTCCATGGCTTCCTCGGTTGAGGCTGCCAAGGTGGCGATCTTTTCCGTCTTATCGTTCAAACGGCGGGAGAAATCCGTTGCGCCGGCAAGCCATTTCTTCCTTACCAGATAAGAAACCGCCTTCAGCCGTCTTTCTTCCTCGGGTAGTAAGCTGCGGAGCATTTCTCCCGTGGTCTCACCGCCGCAATCCATCAAAAATTGCAGAATCGCTACAGCATCGGGCTGCTTAGGGCTCTTCTCCTGCCATGACCGGTCTTCCGTCAAGCAGTAGGTGTCCTTTTCCCGGAACCATAGGCCTGCGGGCAGGATGGCACGGATGGCATCGTAAAAGGTACAGAAATACCGCTCCCGCAAAAATGCCGCCATACGCAGCATATAGGGTGTCAGAAGCGGCGCTTCATCCATCTGCCGCTCTACGGTTTTTAACGTTTCATCTGCGCCGTCTTCAACAGACAGCACCACGCCCTCTGCCCGGCGATTTCCCCGACCAAAGGGCACCATGACCCGGATGCCGGGGGACAAAACCATCCCCTCCGGAATCCGATAGGAGTAGGGCTTGTCAATGGCAAAAGTAGCCGCAGATACGGCAATTTTTGCGATCATAGCCCATTCCTCCTCTTAGTTCATGTATTCATCCTTTAAGCTGGCGTTCAATTTTCCGTCGGCCACTTCACGAATGGCCAGGGTGACCGGCTTTTCGGGCAGGTCTTCACCAAATTCCTCTGCCTCTGCAGCGATCTGGCGGGCACGGTGTGCCACCACATTCACCAGCAGATAACGGCTCTCAACATCCTTCAAAAGGTTTGCAACAGGGGGGTACAGCATATCAATTTCCTCCAATTATTCTTCATCGCATTTTTTTGCGATAATGTGTAGTATTTCCTCGGCACAGGCATCCACCCGGTCGTTGGTAACGATGTAGTCGTATTTCTTGCTCTGCTCCATTTCCCAGCGGGCACGGCCTAAGCGCAGCTGCATCTGCTCTTCGGATGTATCTCCACGACCGCGAAGCCGCTGCTCCAGCTCTTCCACAGAAGGCGGCGCAATGAAGATCAGCACCGCATCCTTGCGCTTATTGCGCACATTGAACGCGCCGTTGGGATCGATATCCAGAATCACACTGCCGGAAGTGAGTTTTTCATCCACCTGCTTTTCCGGTGTGCCATAGTAATTGTCCATGTGAGCATCGTACTCCAAAAAAGCATCCTGCCGGATCATATCCTCAAACTGCTCTTTTGTGACGAAGTAGTAGCTTACGCCGTCAATTTCGCCGGGGCGGGGTGCTCTGGTGGTCGCAGAAACGGAAAACTTCAGATCGTCCCGCTGCGCCATGACCCGGGAGAGCACGGTGCTTTTACCCACGCCGGATGCACCGGAGATCACAAACAGCTTTCCCTTGCTCATTCTTTTCCCTCCTTGTCTGTCCACCGGGCAGAAATGGTATCCGGCTCCAGCGCAGACAGGATCACATGGTCTGTATCCATCAGGATCACCGACTTGGTCTTATGGCCGTAAGACGCATCGATCAGCATGCCCCGCTCCTTTGCCTCCTGCACCACACGCTTGACCGGAGCAGAGTCCGGAGAAACGATGGCCAGCAGCCGATGGGCAGCGATCATGCTCCCAAAACCTATGTTAATCAGTTTCATAATTCCCTCTTACTCAATGTTCTGGGTCTGCTCACGGATCTTTTCCAGCTCCGCCTTAATGTCCACAACAATGCGGGCAAGCTTTACATCGGTGCACTTGGAACCGATGGTGTTGGCTTCCCGGTTCATCTCCTGCAGCAGAAAATCCAGTTTTCTGCCGATGGCGCCGCCGTTTGTCAGCATAGTATCCATCTGCTCCAAATGGCTGCGCAGGCGGACGGTTTCCTCGTCCACTGCCACCTTGTCAGCAAAAATGGCAGCCTCCGTAAGAATGCGGCTCTCGTCGATGCTGGTGTTTTCCAGCACCTCTCTGATCTTGGATTCCAATCTTGCCCGGTAGTCGATGACGGTCTGGGCATTGCCCTGCTCCACCTGAGAAACAAAGGTGCGAATGGTATTGCCACGGCTGCGCAGGTCTGCATCCAGCGCAGCACCCTCGGTGCAGCGCATGGCATCGTAACCGGCAAGAGCCGCCTTTACCACTGCCATAAGATCAGCCAGCAGCTGTTCCTCGTCCACCTCCGGCTTTTCTACAGTGAACACATCCGGCATCCGTGACAGGGTAGATACGCTGATGTCGTCCTGAACACCGTACTCAGTCACCATCTGTCCCATGGCGGCAAGATAGCCCTCTACCACTGCCTTGTTCAAAGTGACGGTGGTATCGTCGGTATTTTCAGACTTAACGGTGATGAACACATCCACCTTACCTCTGGAAACAGATGCCTTCACCGCCTGCTTTACTGCGTCCTCTGCAAAGGACAGCATCCGGGGCAGCTTCACATTGCAGTCAAGGTACCGGTTGTTGACACTGCGAAGCTCCACTGTAAATTCACGGCCGTTTACCGTTTCAACTGCACGGCCGTAGCCGGTCATACTTTTAATCAAGGTCATTATCCCCTTTTGTTTGGGCTTCCAACACATTTATCGTGGGGTAGCCCGTAATGGTGTAAACTGTTTTTTGTTTTTTCGCTACTTTCCGGTCATAGAGAGCTGCCAGAGCGATGCCCAGCACAAAGGCCAAGCCTCCGACCAAAGCGCCCTTACTCCAAAGCAGCGCCCCTGCCAGATACCCCAAAAAGAAAAGAGCAACCGGCATCATATACAGCACCGCGGCAGCAGCAAGCACCGGACCTGATTTGGTTTCCACGGTCACAAGCTCGCCGGGTCTTGCGCCTACAGCATTGACCGCCTCAAAAATCACGGTCTGCTGCTGTGCGCCGCAGCCGGAGCATTTGTGACAGTCACCGGAGCAGGCGCTTTCCCGTACGCGGATGACCTGCGCCGTACCGTCGTCACTTACTGACCGTACACGCACCACCTGCTCCATCAGGCAGCGCCTCCAACCGATGTCAGAACAGCATAGACATAATAGTTGCCCACAACACCAACGGTGTCAAATCGGGTATCTACAAAGATCTGTGCCTTGAATCTATTCTCACCCAAGTCTGCACCGGTGCAATCCACACGGGCATACAGATCAAGGTCTGTCATGGCATCGATCTGTGCAACAGTGCCTCTAACCGTTACTTCGATCATGGTGGTGTTCAATGTTACCTTCACATCTGCGCTGTTGCTGGGCAGGATGCGGGTGACCTTGAAGGTCTTTGCCTTCAAACCGGGGAACTGAATGGAGACAGAAGCATTTTCCACACCGGAAATGTTCTCAATGCCCTCCGGGAGCGTGATGGGGAATGTCAGAATCTTATCCTCCGTCAACTCAGCAAGATTGACCGTACCCAAAACCAAGGTGTCCAGGCCCTCCAGCAGCTTTTCACTGCCAGCCAGCTTAATGGTCAGCGGATCAATAACGATCTGAGAGGTCTGCTCTGTTGCACCGCCGCCGTAGATCACATCCAGCACAAGCTGCACTTCCTTGACCTGCCAGATCCTGAGTGTCAGCTGGATCTCCGGCACATTGGTTTTTACGGTAGCTGCGTCCACGGGCTTTCCTTCCTCATCGCAAAGGGTGTAGCGGTAGCTCTGAGCGATGGTCTCGCTCTTGCCGTCGATATCCACCTCGATCACAGCCTGGGTGATCTGATCTACCACTTCCTTAGGACCGGTAACGGTTACCTTCTGATGATCCAGTTCCACGCCGTCGGTATCGGCAATATAATCCATCGGTGTAGAGCCAAGGTAGGACACATTTACCACGACCTCTTTGGATACCCACTCAGCGATAGTCAATGCGATCTCCTGGGGCTCTTGATTCATGATCTCAAAGGTGTTGCTCCTGGGGAAAGAAACCGAATAACGCAGCTTTGTTTCACCCGGCGCATCGATACGGGAAAGATCTGCGATCACTGTAATATCCGAGCTTTTCAAATTGTTTAAGTCGCTGCGATTGCCCTTGAGCTTCAGTGTTACAGTTGGATCTTCATCCGAAACAACCATCAGGCCGTTGTCGTTGAGCACCGATTCGTTGCTCAATACCACCGGAACATTGTAGAAGGTGCCCTCCGACTCGGGATTCTCTACGGTAATCACATATACCCAAAGACCGAAAGCAATGGCAAAGGCCAGCAGCGCATGTATGATCTTACGTTTCATTCTGCTCCCCCTTACCCTTTTTCTGCAATTTCTGACGCAGGCGAACCACCAAGTTCTCCTGGGCAGGTGCTTCCTCGGTGCACAGCTCGTTGGTCAGCAGCCGCTCCAGTGTCTGAGGTGCCAAGTGCCGCTTGAGCATACCGCCCACTGCCACGGAAATAGTGCCGGTCTCCTCGGAGATGATAACTACCACCGCATCGGACGCTTCGCTCATGCCAACACCGGCGCGGTGGCGGGTGCCTAAGTCCGCACTCAGACGGTCTGTGGAAGAAAGGGGCAGCACGCAGGCCGCGGCAGCAACCTTTCCGTCACGAATAATCATAGCGCCGTCATGAAGCGCCGCCTTGGGGAAGAACACATTGCGGATCAGCTGCTCGGAAACCTGACCGTCAATGATGGTGCCGGTCTTGAAGTACTCATCCAAGCGGTTATCCCTTGCAAAAACGATCAGCGCGCCTACCTTTTCACGGCTCATGGCTTCGCAGGCAAGCACGGTCTGACGGATAACGGGTGCCATCTCCTGATCCTGCTTTTCAAGGCCCAGGAGCTTGCGCAGTTTCATGCTGCCAAGGTGGTCCAGCATCCGCCGCAGCTCCGGCTGGAACAGCACCACCAGTGCGATCAGACCGACTTGAATGAACTGGCTGAGAATGTAGTTCAGCGTGTGCAGTTCCATAACCTCTGTCAGCCAGGATACCACCAAAACAGCCACAACGGTCTTGAAAACGCGCATGGTGCTGGTGCTGCGAATCAGCGGGAACAGCCGATAAAGCAGATAGGCAACAATAATAATATCCAAATAGTCTGACCAGTGCATATTAGCCAACTGTCGGAAGAATTCTGTAACGGCATTCATACCCTGCTCACCCTCATTTCTGTGTCGTTTTCGCAGCTTTCTGCGGCCAAAGGCATATTTAGCCTATTATCTATCCTATTATAGCGGATTTTGCTTGTGATAGCAATAGAAAAACAAAAAAATTTTCAGCTTATACCGCATTGTTTCAAGGCTCTGAGCAAAGCACAAACCTGCCGATTTTCCGCATCATGACCAAAGCTTACGCGCACCGTTCCCGTTTCCAATGTGCCGGCACTTTCGTGGGCAAGAGGCGCGCAGTGAAGTCCCGCGCGAACGGCAATGCCACAGTTTGCCAGCCGCTGCGCCACCGTTTCGCAATCCATATCGGTTCGGAAAGAAACCGTTGCGGCCTGATGGGGGCCAGTGAATACCGCAAAGCCCTCTTTTTGCAATCCCCTGGCGCACTGCAACGCCACTGCGTGTTCTTTTTCAAAGATATTTTGGATACCTGCCCGGCGCAGATGTTCCATACCCGCTCCAAGCCCCGCGATCCCCGGCACATTTAAAGTTCCCGGCTCTAACCGATCCGGCAAAAAGTCCGGCATATCCTGCCGTACCGATTCGCTGCCGGTACCCCCAGCCAGCAGAGGCTTTGGCTGACTGCCGCATAAGAGAAGCCCTGTACCTTGCGGACCCAAAAGTCCTTTATGCCCCGGCATGGCAATGAAATCTGCACCCCATTTTGCAAGGGATACGCTTATCGCGCCCGCCGATTGGGCGGCATCCACGATGAAAGGCACGCCGTAACGCCGGCACAGCGCCGCCAGCTCTTCCACCGGCAGGATATATCCGAAAACATTGGATACATGGGTAAATACGGCCGCATCCTGCCCTTTTTGCAGGGCAGCTTCAAATTCTGCCAAGGTATCGTCCCAATCAAACAGCTTGCACCCAGCCACCGTTACCTTTGCACCCAGCAGGTGCAGAGGACGGGTCACCGCGTTGTGCTCAAAGCCGGAGATCACCACCCGTCCGCCCGGTTTCACAAGGCTGCGGATGGCGATATTCAGTCCGTGGGTGCAGTTTGCGGTAAAAACCACCTGCTCTGGCTGGCAGTCAAAAAGCTCTGCCGCCGTTTCCCGGCAGTGATATACTGCCCTTGCTGCCTCTTGCGCAGCCCCATACCCCCCTCTGCCCGGATTGGCACACCGCAGCATGGCATCCATCACAGCTTTGTGTACCGTGGCAGGCTTGTGAAAAGAGGTGGCGCCGTTGTCAAGATAGATCATAGCATCCGCTCCTCGGGCCGTCCTCCCTCTGTCATTGCGTAGGTTTTTCCGTAGGAAATGGCATTGTCCTGCAGCAGTTCCACCGCAGTCATGGCATCTTTTGCTTGAATGCGCAAGCAGTACCCGCAGCCTCTTTTGGAAAGTTCTTTCGGTGTGCGCTGCATGGCGCAGTCGATCCCCTTGTTTTTCAACAGCCGCTCCCCTTTTTGTGCAAAGGTCACCGACCGAAAGGTAATAAGCCAGTTGTATTTCATATTGATCCCTCCCGGGTCAGCCTATGCCGAATTCGTCGAAAGGGTGCGAAGAACCGGCTGTCCAACGGACAGCCGGTTCTTATTTAAGCTTTCAGTTCGTTCAGTGTATCCAAAGAAGTCTGCACAAGCGTGTCTGCCAAGCCGGGCTTGTAGAAAGAGCTGTTGGACTCATAGCCGGTGTTTAAGAGCGCATCGTCTGTGGGAAAATAGCCCTCAGAGCCGTTGGCGTTGCAGCAGGGTATGGTCATAGCAAAGGGAGAACCTGCCTTGATCCGTCTGCCGATCTCCGTAAAGGGCTCGCCGGGCAGGCCCACAAAAGCCAGATCACCAAAGCCGACACAGACGATATTCAAATCGATGATGGCATTTCTCTGCTCCAAACGCAGGTATCTGCGGGCACGGACAATATCGAAAGGATAGCCGGAAATATCCTCGCCCTTGCCGTACTTCTCATGGATTTCAGCCGCGATCTTTATTTCCTCGGGCGTACCCTTAGCCACGGGAACATGGGCAAAATTCTGCTTGAAGAAGACCTTATCGCTGTTGATGGGCTGGGTGTATGTATAGATAGAAAGCACAGTGCCTGCCAAGACTCTGCCCATATGGCGGGAGTGGGTCAGACCCTTGCCGGGCATGGGAGCCATCTTGTTGACATGGGCAACATCTCCCTGCGCACCGTTGAAGAAGATTACCTTAACACCCTTGCCGTCAGCCACATCGGGCAGGGCGGCTTCCACGGTATTGCGCAAAAATGCGGGCCAGTCGGGGCAAATGCCGGTGCCGCCCAGAACATCGGGGTGAGTGCCGAAATTCACGATGGCGATATCGGCAGCGCCGGGACGCTCCAGCTTAACCAGCTGCAAGGTTTCATCGGGCTCACCGGCAGGACGGTCGATCTCGTACATCTTATCTCTTGCGGGGTTGGTAACGATGGTGCCGTCCTTCTTGTAAAAGCGGCGCACATAGGAAATGCCCTTCGCCTCACCGCGGGCAATGGATGCAGCAGCATCCTTCATGTCACGAATTGCAAAGATTGCGCTGTCGCAGATCTTCTTGCAGAACTGGTCGTAATAAGCATGATCCCGCTTGAAGAAGCAGGGAATCTCACTGATGACAGGTGCGGTGTGAGTATGGATGCAGGCCACGAAAACAGCCTCAAAGGGAACACCGGTGGCCTCTGCCACCCGGGAGCGAATATCATCGGTATCCCGCTGCAGGATCTCAGAAATATCCAGGCTGATGGCGAGAATGGTATTTTCCCCATCAGAGCAGGCCAAAGTCGTTACATACAGAGGCTCGATGACCCTGTCTGCGTATCTGGGGTCATAGTACCCGTTGAGAATACAGCCCAAAGAGGGAGTTATGTCGATTTTTGAATATCCGGCTTTCATAATCGTTTCTCCTTTTATGTTATTCTTCCAACAGGCAAACCGCATGGCAGGCCATGCCTTCCATGTTCCCGGTAAAGCCCAAATGTTCCTCTGTGGTTGCTTTCACATTGACCCGGCTGACATCCATATTCAGTACACCGGCAATGTTTTGCTCCATAGTTTCAATATAGGGCCGCAGCTTGGGCGCTTGCGCGATCATGGTCACATCGATGTTGCTGATGCGATAACCCGCCGCAGCCACCTCCTCCCCCACCGCTTTTAGCAGTTTTAAGGAGTCAGCGCCTTTGTACTTGGGGTCTGAGTCAGGAAAATGCTTGCCGATGTCCCCTAATCCCGCAGCGCCCAGTAGCGCATCGGACACCGCATGCAGCAGTACATCCGCATCGCTGTGGCCCAAAAGGCCCTGCGCGTAGGGAATCTTAACACCGCCGATAATCAGATCCCGGCATTCTACCAGCCGGTGCACATCGTATCCATGTCCGATCCTCATTGCATTTCCTCCAAAAACAATTCTGCGATCTTTAGATCCAGCGGGGTTGTGACTTTGATGTTCCGCTCATCACCCTCTACGATCTTCACGGACATGCCCAGCCGCTCCACGGCAGAGCAATCATCCGTCACTTCCGCATGGTCATCTGCCGCCTTTTTCAGCGCAGCTTTGATTAGATCCACATCAAAAACCTGCGGGGTCTGCACCGCCTTTAAGGTTCTTCTGTCCGGTGTTGTCTCAATGATTCCGCCGCGTACCACCTTGATGGTATCCTTCACCGGAATCGCCGGTGCAGCCGCGCTGTAGGTGTGGGCAGCACGAACTGTCCGGTCGATGACCGCATCTGTAATCAGCGGCCGCGCGCCATCCTGAATGGCAGCTAATTTCACCTTGGAAGACAGCGACCGCAAGCCCAAAGAAACGGATTCCTGCCGGGATACACCGCCCTTTACCACCACTTTTACTTTGTCAAAGCCGTGACAAAGATCCGTAATGGGCACAATAAGATCCTGCCGGGTGACGATGACGATCTCTTTGATGGCATCGCAATTTTGGAATGTACGCACAGTACGCAGGATCATGGGCTCGCCTCCAATGTCGGCCATGACCTTGTCGATGCCGCCCATGCGGGAGGCGCTTCCCGCCGCCACGATCACTGCGCCACAGTACTTAAGCGGCAGCGTCTGCCGGACAGCTTTTGTTACACTGGAAAATTCCATATCAAAGCTCCATAATGAGTTTCTTAAAGTATTCGCCACGGACCATAAAGTTCTTAAACTGGTCAAAAGCAGCCGAGGCCGGGCTCATCAGCACGATGTCCCCCTCTTTTGCCGCCTTCACCGCCGCATTGACCGCGGCAGTAAAATCAGCGCAATCCACGATCTCCGGCTTATCTGAGCAGCAGCTTTCCACCGCAGCACGGATCTTGGGGCCGGTAGCACCGCCCAGAACAAGGGTCTTCACATGTGCGCAAATTTCCGGACCCAGAACATCGTAAGGTATGTTCTTATCATAGCCGCCGGCAATTAGGATCACCTTTTGACTAAAGCTGCGCAGGCCGGCGATGGTACGGCTGGGACTGGACGCGATGGAATCGTTGTAGTAACGCACTCCATCCTTGATCCGCACCAGCTCAATGCGGTGCTCAACACCGCCAAAAGTCCTGGCAACCTTCTGCACGGTCTCGTCCCGGACAAGGTCTTCTACCGCTGCGATGGCAGCCATGTAATTCTCTATATTGTGGACACCGGGCAGCAGAATGTCCGCAGTCCGCAAAATTTTTTCTCCATTGCGGCAGATCACGCCGTCACGAACATCCACATAACCCTCTCCAAGACGGGAGAACACCCTGGTTGTGCCAGGGCCTTTCAGATCCTTTGTCAGATCGTTATCGGCATTGACCACCAGCAGGTCCGTTTCCCCTTGGAAACGGTAGATGTTCTTCTTCGCCCACACATATTCGTCCATATCCTTATGGACATCCAGATGGTTGGGAGAAAGGTTTGTAATTACCGCACGGTCGGGGCTGCGGCGCATATCCATCAGCTGGAAAGAGCTGAGTTCCACAACGGCAAAGTCGTTTTCCTGCATCTGGCGGGTCAAGGGCAGCAAGGGCGAGCCAATGTTGCCGCCAAGCCAAACCCGATACCCTTCGGCCTTCAGCATTTCGCTGACAAGGGTGGTAGTGGTGGTTTTTCCGTCAGAGCCGGTAACGGCGATTATCTTGCAAGGACAGACCTCAAAAAAGGCTTCCATTTCGCTGGTCACTTCTGCGCCCTGCTCAGCCAAGGCACGAATGGCAGGGTTAGCGGGGTGCATGCCGGGAGTGCGGAATACCACATCCGCCTTCACGCCATCAAGATATCCGTCGCCAAGGCTCAGCTTGCAGCCCATATTCTCCAGTTCCAGCACCTCAGCATCTAACTTTTCCCGCTCTGTGCGGTCGCAGCCGATAACATCGCAGCCGAATTCCAGCAAGAGCCGCACCAACGGCCGGTTGCTGACGCCAAGGCCCAGCACCGCAATGCGCTTGCCTTTCAATGCAGTAAAATACGCTTCAAACCGTGTTTCCATGCTAACACCTCTTGTCCGTGTAAATGATCGTTTAGAGCACCTACTTACCTCTCCCTTTGGGAGAGGTGCCCAGTGCGCACACTGGGCGGAGAGGGCTTTAACGCATGCCCTCTCAGTCAAAAATCAAAAATTTTTGCCAGCTCTCCCAGAGGGAGAGCCAAGACGCATCGAAAGGTAAACGATCATTTATTCTTCTTATATAGTATACCCCCAACAAAAAGAATTTGCAAGACATTTGACAAGCACATAATCCTGCGGTACAATATTTTAGCAACCAGGTCGGACAGCCGCGGCTGCGCTCCCAACGGAACGCAGGTGAGGAAAGTCCGGGCTCCACAGGGCAAGGATAACAGGTAACGCCTGCCGGGGGTGACCCCAGGACAAGTGCAACAGAGAGATACCGCCGCAAGGCAAGGGTGAAAAGGTGGGGTAAGAGCCCACCCGGCCCATGGCAACATGGGTTTTACGCTGTAAACTCTATCCGGAGCAACGCCGTGGAGAAGCATACGGTTGGCCCGACCGCTTCGAGGAGGCGGCTTGATCCCGTGAGCGATTACGGGAGTAGATAGATGGCTGTCAAGACAGAACCCGGCTTATAGACCTGCGTCGCAACTAAAAAGCACCGCCAATCGGCGGTGCTTTTTGCGCATTCTATCAAACCTGGGTTTTCTTTTTCCACAGTATCCCTATAATACTGACGCAAAGCAGCAAAATACTGACAATCTGAGAAGTCGACAAGGTGTTCCAAATGCCACGGATGGCATCACCCCGGAGCATTTCCAGAAAGAAACGCGAGAAACCATACAACCCCAAGTAAACAAACAGTAGCTCCGTCATTCGCTTCATTCTCTTTTCATACCACAGGAGAAATACAGAAATTCCAACATTGATAAGAGATTCCAACGGTTGCACCGGGAAAAATCCCTGTTCCGGAGAAACACCGGACACAGATTTAGGGTAATGTAAGGCAAGCAGTCCGTCATAAGCAAAACCGTGGCAGCAACCTGCCATCACACAGCCGATACGACCTATGGCATGGCCCAACGGAACAAACGGAACCACAGACCTCTCAATTACATCGAATTTACAGCCTGCAACGCGAATGCCACCCATCGCGCCTGCCAGACCGCCAATCAAACCACCATAAAACACGATTCCGCTACTCAGAAAACTAAAATCGCCACGCTGAACAAACTCTACGATTTCCGATGGTGAATAAGTAACAAAAATGTACATCAGCGTACCGCCGACCAATGCTGTACCCAAAGCGAAAGCACCTACGATCAACAGATCCTCCGCAATCAATCCATGTGGTTTTCCCTTGCGCAGGGCAAGGAAAAATGCAAGCGCAAAACCCGTCGCTAAGCACAAGCCATATGTTCCGATATCACGGCCAAAAATATGAATAAACGGATACATAGTATCCTCCTAAAACAGTATAGTGAATTCCCTGCCGGCGTGAGAGCACATAGCCGACAGGGATTTCGTATAGACATAATTACAGAGCACCAGCAGCGCCCGCAATTGCGCCCGCACAAGCAACGCATGCGATGTAAAGCAGCAGACCAAGCACTGTACCGATGATGGACAGAACAAGACCAGCAACAGCGCACTTTGCAGCTTTCTTCTTGCCCAGAGCGCCCAGAACGATACCTACAATACCAACGATTGCAGACAGCCAAGTACCACCAAAGCAAGACCATACTGTGCTAACGATACCCAAAACCAATGAAGCAATACCCATAAATGTTTCTCCTTTCCTTCTTTCTCTTTGTGTACATTGTCAATTAAAATGCACACGCATATTTTACCGCAATTTGCGGTATTTGTCAATACAACAAATTGCAGTGTGGTATCCTATCCGCGAGGTGATAGTATGTATCTACGGATCAGGGATCTCCGGGAAGACAGAGATTTGAAACAACGGCAGCTTGCAGATTACCTAAACTGCTCCCAACAGGTTTACAGCAACTACGAACTTGGTCAGCGGGATATTCCCACAGATGTTTTGATCCGCCTTTCTAAATTCTACGATGTATCCGTTGACTATCTCCTTGGCCTCACCTCAAACCCCAAACGCAACAAATAAGCGCCGCTCAAACGAGCGGTGCTTTCTCGTATAATGAAAGCCCCGACCTTTCGGTCGGGGCTTAAAAGTTTGTCAGAATCCAAGATTACTCGTAGATCTCGGTGACAACGCCGGAGCCGACGGTACGGCCACCCTCACGGATAGCGAAACGCAGGCCCTTCTCAATAGCGATGGGGGTAATCAGCTCAACGTTCATAACAACGTTGTCGCCGGGCATGCACATCTCAGTGCCTTCGGGCAGGGAGATGATGCCGGTAACGTCGGTGGTACGGAAGTAGAACTGAGGACGATAGTTGTTGAAGAAAGGAGTATGACGGCCGCCTTCTTCCTTGGACAGGACGTAAACCTGGCCAGCGAACTTGGTCAGAGGCTTGATGGAGCCGGGCTTGCACAGAACCTGGCCTCTCTCGATCTCCTTCTTGTCAACACCACGCAGCAGAGCGCCAATGTTGTCGCCAGCTTCTGCGTAGTCCAGCAGCTTGTGGAACATCTCGATGTCGGTGCAGACGGTTTCCTTCATCTCGTCGCGCAGGCCAACGATCTGAACCTTGTCATTCTTGTTGATCTGACCACGCTCAACACGACCGGTAGCAACAGTACCACGGCCGGAGATGGTGAAGACGTCCTCAACGGGCATCAGGAAGGGCTGGTCAGCCTTACGGTCGGGAGTGGGGATGAAGTTATCAACAGCATCCATCAGCTCCTTGATGCAAGCATACTCGGGAGCGGAGGGGTCCTTGGACTCGGAGATCAGAGCGTTCAGAGCGGAGCCCTTCACGATGGGGGTGTCGTCGCCGGGGAAGTCATAGAAGCTAAGAGTCAAGTCGGAGGCCAAGCGGTCTTA
>JAZUNW010000059.1:0-16945 GCA_045604325.1 Faecousia sp.
GCATCACCCAAAGCATCGTGGGCCGGGCGGGTGGCCTCGATCTGGAAGATCTCCATGGCGGTCTTCAGCGCTTTCTGGGAATTGGAGCCGTCAGTCTGGGCGTTGAAGATCATCTGGGCATTGTACCAGCGGTCGGTCCAGCGGTCATCCAGGTTGAAAAGCTGCAGGTTTTCCCGCAGAATACCAATGTCATCAAAGCCCCAGGTCAGAAATACAATATCCTCGCCGCACCAGGTGCGGAACTGCTCCATAGCCTCGGGGAAGGGGATTCCCTCGTCATGGAGTCGGTTTTCTTTGATGCCTGTCAGCTTGCTGACCCGCCGGTTCAGGCGGCGGTAATATTTGGGCCGGACCAAAACCTGGAACTCGTCCTGCACCTGGCGGTCCTCAGACAGCCGCACGGCACCGATCTGAATGATCTCGCCCCGAATGGCCACCGGCAGCACCTTCTTGGCAGAGGGGGAACCGGGCCAGGGCTGATTCCATTCCATATCCAAAACAATGTAGTTCATGTGGAAAACCTCTGTTTATAATCGTATTTATTATCATATCATATGGATGGGCAACTGTAAACACCAAGATGTAAAATCCCATTGATTTTGCTCCGGAACTTGACAAGACGGGGGAAATAGTGGTAAAATAGCCGTAATAAATGCTGCGTTGAGCGGAAAGAGTAACGGAAGTCAGAACCTTTCAGAGAGCCGGTGCCATCGGGTGCAAGCACGGGCAGGGGAGAGCCGTGAAAGTGCGTCCGGGAGCGGCTAAGTGCAGATGAGCGATAAATGAGAGTGGAACCGCGGCTGTAACCGCCTCTTGTACCAAAGGGTATAAGAGGCGTTTTTTGTTGCTATGCACCACCAAATATGTCATTCCGAGGCTGCGTAGCAGCCGTGGGAATCTCCTGCACCGCGGCATGATACTGTAAAGTGATGCTTAATATAGCAGATTTAAAACATTCAATAATAATTGGTGCAGCAGTTATCGAAACACTTATGCTGGAGATTGCCACGTCGCTTTGCTCCTCGCAATGACACGGCTGTTCGGTGCTGCTCAAATAATCTAAAAATGAACGAATGGAGGAACTTCGTTATGTATTTGTACAACTCTGCAACCCACAAGAAGGAACTGTTTACCCCCAATGACCCCAATCTGGTGAAAATGTACACCTGCGGTCCTACGGTGTATCACTATGCCCATATCGGCAACCTGCGCACCTACATCATGGAGGATGTGCTGGAAAAGGCTCTTCGTTACATGGGTTACAATGTCAAGCGGGTCATGAACATCACCGATGTGGGACATCTGGCGTCCGATGCCGATACCGGCGAGGATAAGATGCTCAAGGGTGCCAAGCGAGAGAATAAGTCCGTTATGGAGATCGCGCAGTATTATACGGATGCTTTCTTTGCCGACTGTGACGAGTTGAACATCAAGCGGCCCGACGTGATCGAACCTGCTACCAATTGCATTGACGAATATATCCACATGGTACAGACGCTTATCGAGAAGGGAAGCGCCTACCTTGCCGGCGGCAATGTGTATTTTGACACCTCTACGCTGGATAAGTACTATGTTTTCAACGACCACGATGAGGAGGACCTGGCCATCGGCGTTCGTGAGGGTGTGGAAGAGGACAGCAACAAGCGCAATAAGAACGACTTTGTCCTCTGGTTTACCAAGTCTAAGTTTGAAGACCAGGCGCTGAAGTGGGATTCTCCTTGGGGCGTCGGCTATCCCGGCTGGCATATTGAGTGCTCCTGCATTTCCATGAAGCACTTGGGTGAGGATCTGGACATCCACGCCGGCGGTATCGATAATGCTTTCCCCCACCATACCAACGAGATCGCCCAGTCGGAAAGCTATCTGGGTCACAAGTGGTGCAACTACTGGTTCCATGTCCACCACTTAAACACGGATACCGGCAAGATGAGTAAGTCCAAGGGCGAGTTCTTGACCGTCTCGTTGCTGAAAGAAAAGAAATATGAACCCATGGCATACCGTCTGTTCTGCCTGCAGAGCCACTATCGCCGCAACTTGGTGTTCAGCTGGGAGAATCTTGACAATGCAGCTCAGACCTATGAAAAGCTGGTTGCGAAAATTGCTGCCTTGGATCCCGAGGGTCCTGTGGATCAGGAAGCGCTGGCTCAGCTCAAAGAACGTTTTGTCAATGCCTTGAACGGCGATTTGAATACAGCGCTGGCGGTTACCGCACTGTATGATGTGCTCAAGGCAAAATGCAACGGGGCCACCAAGCTGGCAGCCATCGATGATTTTGACCAAGTGCTTAGCCTGGACCTCAGGGCAGCGGCAATGGCAGTAGACGCACAGAAGCATAACATCGAAACAGAGCTTTTGGGTATGGAATTTCCGGAGATCGATGCTATGCTGGTGGCCCGCGCGGAAGCAAAAAAAGCCAAGAATTGGGCAGAAGCCGACCGGATCCGTGACGAACTGAAAGCCCAGGGCATCGAGATCATCGATACACCTCAGGGTGCGAAGTGGAGAAGAGTATGAAGTTACTGATTTTAGACGGAAACTCCGTCATAAATCGTGCCTTTTTCGGTGTTCGGCCCCTTACCACCCGTGAGGGGCTTTACACCCATGCCATCTATGGCTTTTTGAATATCTTGGAGCGGATGGAAAAGGAAGAGCAGCCGGATGCAGTCTGCGTTTCCTTTGACCTGCATGGGCCTACTTTCCGTCATCTGCGCTACGAGGGCTACAAGGCAAACCGCCACGGCATGCCGGAAGAGCTTGCCATGCAGATGCCGGTGATGAAGGATGTCCTGCGGGCTATGAACATTCCCATTTACGAGTGCCAGGGCTGGGAGGCCGACGATGTGATCGGTACGGTCGGTAAGATCTGTTCCAATAACGGCTGGGAGTGTGTCGTCGTCACCGGTGACAGGGACAGTCTGCAGCTGATCGACGAGAATGTCCATGTCAAGCTTGTGATCTCCAAGCCTGGTCAGACCACGGCGACACTCTATGATGATGCAAAATTCCGGGAAGAGTACGGCTTCGAGCCCAAGAAGATGATCGATCTGAAGGCGCTGATGGGCGACTCTTCCGATAATATCCCCGGCGTTGCCGGCGTAGGCCCCAAAACGGCCACAGACCTGCTGCTGAAATTCGGCAGCTTAGATGGGGTCTATGAGAATTTGGATGACCCCTCTATTAAGCCCAAACTGCGGGAAAAGCTGGAAAACGGCAAGGAAAGTGCCTACCTTTCCTACGAACTGGCTACCATCGTGTCAGAAGCGCCTATCGATTTTGAGCCCAAGGATGCCATTGTACAGCCTTACAACCGGCCGGCCCTTTATGAGCTGTTTCAAAAGCTGGAATTTGTCCGTTTGATCGACAAATACGGTCTGCGTGGGGCAGAGGCAGAAATGCCGAAGCCGGAGCAAAAGGTAGAAAGACTGCCGAAAGCAGATTGCCTGCCGGATTGCGGCACGCCCTGTGCCTTATATGTGGCTCCCGACGGCAGCATCGGAATCGCTTGGGAAAAGGGTGTAACAGCGCTGACCCCCATGGAAGCCCAAATGGGCGTTGCCTGCAATGCGAAGATCTGCCACGATGCCAAGACTACCATGCACGCATTGGCGGAAATGGGCATCGCCTTTGAGGAATTTGCCTTCGATACTGCACTGGCTGCCTATGACTTGAATCCTTCCCAGTCCGATTATCCCGTGTCCAAGTTAGCTACCAATTTCCTCGGCATGACCGTGGAAGATGGGGATGCAGCCGCTTGCGCTGAGGCGCTGTGGCACTTAAAGCCGGTACTTCATGAAGAGTTGAAAAGAAACGGCATGGAAAAGCTCTATTATGAAATCGAGCTGCCTCTGTGCGGCGTGCTGTACCGCATGGAAAAAGAAGGTATTGCCATCGACGAAAAGCAGCTGCAGCAGTTCGGACAAATGCTCACAGAGCGGATCGCTGACTGCGAAAAGCTGATCTACAGCTATTCTGACGGTCCTTTCAACATCAATTCCACCCGACAGTTGGGGGAATTGCTGTTTGATAAGCTGGGACTTCCCCCGGTGAAAAAGACCAAGACCGGCTATTCCACCAACGCAGATGTATTGGAAAAGCTGAAAGGAAAACACCCCATCATTCCGGCGATCATGGATTATCGGATGCTCACCAAGCTGAAATCCACCTATGCAGAGGGTCTTACCCATGCCATCTGCCCGGACGGCCGTATCCGCACCACCTTCCAGAACCTTGTGACGGCAACGGGCAGACTTTCGTCCACCGAGCCGAATCTGCAGAATATCCCTGTGCGCACCGATATGGGCGCAGAGATCCGCAAGATGTTCGTGCCCAAAGAAGGCCATGTTCTGGTGGATGCGGACTATAGCCAGATCGAGTTGCGTGTGCTTGCCCACATTGCAGGCGACAGTGTCATGCAGGAAGCTTTCCGCAGCGGCATGGACATTCATACTGTGACCGCCTCTCAGGTCTTCGGTGTGCTGCCTGAAAATGTTACAGCCCTGCAGCGGCGCAATGCCAAGGCGGTGAACTTCGGCATCGTTTACGGCATTTCCGAGTTCTCTCTTGCGGAAGATATCGGTGTCAGCCGCTATGAGGCCAAGGACTATATCGAAAGCTATCTTACCCATTATGCAGGCGTTGGCCGGTATATGAAGCAGGTGGTCATTGATGCCCGGGAGACAGGCTTTACCCAGACTATGTATGGCCGCAAGCGGTATATTCCGGAATTAAAGTCCAGCAATTTCAATATCCGCAGCGGTGCTGAGCGTATTGCGCTGAATACCCCCATCCAGGGTACGGCGGCAGATCTTATCAAGCTTGCCATGATCCGTGTGGACAAGGCTCTGCGGGAGAATTTCCCCGAGGCAAAGCTGCTTTTGCAGGTCCACGACGAACTGATCGCAGAGTGCCCGGAGAACATTGCCGCGGAAGTTGCTGCCCTTGTAAGCCGTGAAATGGAGCAGGTAGCCAATTTGGATGTGCCGCTGACAGCAGAAGCAAAGATCGGAAAGAGTTGGTTTGACGCAAAATGATTCGATATGAAATGATGTCTTTGGAGCATGTTTCCCAGGTGGCGGAGCTGGAAAAGCTGTGCTTTTCCGACCCTTGGAGCGAAAGAAGCATTGCGTCGGAGCTTACGAATTCTCTGTCCTATTGGCTTGTGGCGCTGGAGGGTGATCGGGTTGCCGGTTATATCGGATCCCAATCCGTTATGGGCGAGTCAGATATGATGAATGTGGCGGTCAGCCCCGACTATCGTCGCCGCGGCATTGGAGAAGGACTGGTAAATGCCCTGGCCGATGCCTTAAAAGAGCGGGGGAATGGGAGCCTTACCTTAGAGGTGCGTGCATCCAATGAACCTGCCATTGCCCTCTATGAAAAGTTGGGCTTTGCACAGGTGGGCAGACGGCCCAATTACTATCGAAACCCCAAAGAGGATGCCTTGATCCTGCGAAAGGAGTTGGGTGCGTGAACATTCTTGCAATTGAATCTTCCTGCGATGAGACCGCCGTTGCCATCGTAAGGGACGGACGGGAAGTGCTTTGCGACTGCATTGCGTCCCAAGTGGCGCTCCATCGGGAGTATGGCGGTGTTGTGCCGGAGATCGCGTCGAGAAAGCACATCGAGGCCATCTACGGTCTTGCAGATCAGGCTTTGGCTGAAACGGGTCTTTCCCGCAGCGAGATCGATGCGGTAGCCGTGACCTATGCCCCGGGCCTTATCGGTGCGGTGCTGGTGGGTGTGAATTTTGCCAAGGCTGCGGCACTGGCAATGGGTAAACCCCTGATCCCTGTGCACCATATCCGCGGTCACATTGCAGCAAACTATTTGGCATATCCCGAATTAAAGCCGCCTTTTCTCTGCTTGGTGGTGTCCGGCGGACACACCATGATCGTTGAGGTGAAGGACTACACCGAAATGCGGATCTTGGGCACGACCCTTGACGATGCGGCCGGCGAATCCTTTGACAAGGTAGGCCGTGTTTTGGGCATGCCTTATCCCGGCGGTGCTGCCCTGGATAAGATGGCCCGGCAGGGTGATGACAAAAAATACGATCTGCCCAGAAGCAGACCCGGCGCCAATCCCTACGATATGAGCTTTTCCGGTCTTAAGACCGCAGCGCTGAATCTCATTCACCATGCCGAGCAGGTGGGGGAGGAACTGGATATTCCCAGCCTTTGCGCATCTTTCGCTGCTGCGGTTTCCGATACCTTGGTGCCCAGAGTGGTGCAGGCGTTGCAGGAAACGGGGCTGAAAAAGGTGGCGGTTGCCGGTGGTGTAGCGGCAAATTCCCGGATCCGGGCGGATATTTTGAAGGCTGCCGAAAGCTTGGGGGCAGAGGTTTTCATGCCTCCTTTAAAGCTCTGCGGCGACAATGCAGCCATGATCGGCGCGCAAGGCTACTATGAATTTTTGGCAGGGAATACAGCGGATATGAGTCTGAATGCCTATGCTACAAAATCCATTTTAGGCGAGAGCTTATAACAAATGCAGGAGATTTTAATATCTCCTGCATTTTTATTTTGCAATTTTATTTATGCATGAAAACTATGTATAAACATGTTATGGATACCCAAAATTAACCGGTTTTTACGTGAAAATAGTTGGAAAAAACAAGTATTTGACGGCATTCGGCAAATTTAGACAAAGGAAATATTCGGCGCGCCTTGTGGAAAAGCCTGTGGAAAGTGTGAATAACTTACCGCATACAACGCATTATTTGTTGTTATGGTAACCATATTCAGTAAACCTATTCGTAGAAAATCCAACTTTTTGTCGAAAAACAGGAAAAACATGCTGGGCAGAAAGACGGATTTCCTGCGTTGCAATTGATGAGAAACTATGGTATGATTGGTTACTGCAGGAGGTGATGAAAATGCTGCATATCGCGCATTCTATGGCACAACTCAACTTCTCCAAACTGATGAATGTCTATATTGAGGGCAATCGGGAAAATGCGGTTGACCGTTACCCCGACCTGCCGGAAGGGCAGGGCATTTTGCAGGCAGAGCAGGATTTTTATCAGTATCTGCGGTATGACTTTTTTAGTGTATTCGGTGCATACTATGCTGTCTTACAGGAAAATGGAGAATATATCAGCGCTCTGCGGATCGAGCCCTATAAGGACGGCGTTTTGCTGACAGGATTGGAAACATCACCGAAGCATCGCAACAAAGGGTATGCGGAAATGCTTGTGCGGCAGGCGCTTTCTAAGGAAAAGAAAGTGTATTCCCATGTGGGCAAGCAAAATGCGGCATCCCTTCGCGTCCATGAAAAGTGTGGCTTTACCCGCATTTGGGATCGGGCGGTGTATATTGACGGCTCGGTAAACAGCAAGTGCTGCACGCTGTGCTATGAAAGAATCGGAGAAAAATATGACAAAGAATCTTAATATGACAGCCGGTCACCCCGGCAGGCTGCTTCTTTCCTTTGCGCTGCCGCTGATGTTCGGAAACATATTTCAGCAGCTGTATACGGTGGTGGACACTGCCATCGTGGGCCGCGGTGTGGGCATGGATGCCTTGGCGGCCCTTGGTTGTGTGGATTGGCTCAACTGGATGTTTCTCGGTGTCGCCCAAGGTTTCTCTCAAGGATTTTCTGTCCGCATGGCGCAGAAGTTCGGTGAGAGCGATATAGAAGGCCTTAAAAAGACCATCGGTGTTTCCGCAAGACTGGCCATTATCATTGCTGTGATCGCACTGGCGGCGGCACAGCTTGGGCTGCCCCTGTTTTTGAAGCTGCTGCAAGTGCCACCCGATCTTGAAAGCATTGCAATGCTGTATTCCCGCATTATATTGGCGGGAATTCCGGCTATGATGTTCTTTAACTTCTGCGCATCGAGCCTACGGGCGGTGGGCGACAGCAGAACACCGCTAATGGCCATGATGGTGGCTGCGGTGACCAATATCGTATTGGACTGCATCGCGGTATTTGTACTAAAGTGGGGCGTTGCAGGTGCTGCTGGGGCTACGGTGTTTTCCCAGTGTGTTTCCGGCAGCATATGCGCTGTTAAGATTGCAAAGTCACCCCAGCTGCGATTTACAAAAGAGCATATGCGCGCAGATCTGGCGTTGGAGAAAAAACTGCTGGGTCTCGGTACGCCGGTGGCTATGCAGAATATTATCATTTCCGTTGGCGGCATGACTATTCAATCGGTGGTCAATGGCTTCGAAAAGAGCTTTATTGCAGGCTTCACTGCAACCAATAAGCTTTACGGTGTGTTGGAGATTGCTGCAATCTCCTACGGTTATGCGATCACCACCTATACCGGCCAGAATTACGGCGCACAGTTGTGGAACCGTATCCGCAAAGGTGTCCGCTGGGCGGTAATCATCTGTCTGGCGACTTCTTTGGTGATTGCCGGCATTATGGTGATCTTTGGCAGGCAGATCACCGGCATCTTCCTTTCTTCGGAGTCGCCGGAGATGGTGATTGCGGCAGGCAATACTGCATATCTGTATCTTTGCGCCATGAGCGGAGCGCTGCCGATGCTATATCTACTCTATGTTTACCGCAGCGCATTGCAGGGAATGGGCAATACCTTGATCCCGCTGCTCAGCGGAATCGTTGAATTTGTTATCCGCGTGGGCGGTGCGGCGTTGATCGGCATTACAATGTGGCAAAACGGCATTTTTCTGGCAGAAGTCAGTGCTTGGATCGGTGCCATGGTGCTGCTTTGCGTTGCGTACTACTGCTGCGCGGCCAAATTGGGAAAATGATTCCTTAATAGTTCTTAGCCCCGGTGGAACACTTCCAGTGAGGTGATTTCAAAGTGGCGAAGAAAGGAATGGCCCGTCCCGATTGGACAAAACTGCATCCGAAAAATGAGCAGTCTCCCGTGCCGCAGATCCAGGGAAAAGCCAGAAGCGGAAAAAAGAAGGCAAACCCTATCATTGCCGAAACCATGGGAGCTCAGCAGAAGGTCTACCACGAAAAGCCGATTCCCAAGGCATATCGGGAAATCGACAATGATCTTGCAAAAGACAATTTAGAAAACGATTTGACCATGGCAGACCTGCAGGATCTGCAATAAAAAGAGCACGTCACGCGACGTGCTCTTTCTTTGTTATGATTGATCTGAGTAGTCTGTAAAGCCAGTATGAACCGAATACGAAACAGATATCCAGCACCGTTACGATGGCGATGTACAGCCCCTGTGTCACGCCGTAGCCTAAAATGCCCTGCATTTGGATGCGCAGATCCTCAAGGGGCGGAATGTTGCAGGAGTAGAAGTTGTTGAAGTTTGTCTGCAGCAGCTGAGCCATGGTGGCGGAAACCACGCAGAAGCAAATGATGAACAAAATGATGGGCTTGGCTTCGCCCTTTGGCGCGGGGGTGTGCAGATCCAGCGCCAGGATCAGAATAGCGGCAAAAATAACGATGTTGTGGAATGCTACCGTGTGGAAGTCGAAATAACCCTGGAAGAATTTTTTGATGTTGTCTGCGCTGTAAATCAGACAAGGGTAGATAATTGTCAGCAGGGCGGTTGCGGTGCAGACTGCGCAGGTGATGGCGGTAAATGCATTTTGGTGCTTGCCCCGGTAGAAGGACATAACAAGGGGCAGGAAAATGAGCATGGAGCAGAAGTGGAAGGGGAGATGATAAAGGTCATACCCTTCGTATAGGGAAAGCCCCTGCTTTCCAATCTCCAGTGCAAACAAGATGCAGGCAAGGATCTGAAAGGGGATCATGCGGATCTTTAAGTCCTTTTTACCCAGAAGCATGCGCAGTATTACAGCTATGACTACCATGATAAGCGTGGCAGGGAGCAGGGTCTTGATATGCTCAGCGGACCATAATTCCATATGGAATACCTTCTTTGTAAGATGTTGGTAAAATGATTATAACAAAACCTGCGGCCTACATCAATTGGTTGAATCCTAAGAAATATTTAAGATTTTCTGTTTTTGCCACGAATTTAAAGGATACAGAGGAAGAAAAATGTAGTTGCAATTGGGCGTGCAAACCTGCTAAAATGGATACACATGATTAGAAAGTGAGATTTGAAAATGAACAAGAAGGTACTTTGGATCACGCAGACGGCTGTTATGCTGGCGCTTTTGGTGGCGCTGCAGGCCATCACCAAGCCCATGGGACAGCTGGTCACCGGCTCTTTTGTAAATGCGGTGCTGGCGGTCACTGTGCTGATTGCGGGCTTTTCCAGCGGTGTTACTGTGGCAATCGTTTCTCCCGTGTTGGCATTTTTGTTGGGGATCGCGCCGCAAGTTTTGACTGTGCCTGCCATCATGGTCGGTAATACTGTGTTTGTCGCCCTTTTGTATTTTGTTGCCGGCAAGGACAGCAAAAAGATCGTCCGTCAAGTTATTGCCTGGGCGGTTGCTGCAGTAGCCAAGTTTGCGGTGCTGTATGCCATTGTGGTGTGGCTTATCTGCGGCGTGTTTTCACAGCGTCTGCTGGCGTCCGGCGCGCTCAAAGCGCCTATGCTGAAAACATTGCCCGCCACTTTTTCCTGGCCGCAGCTGTTTACCGCGCTGATCGGAGGCGGTGCTGCGCTGCTGATCGTGCCGGTGCTGAGAAAGGCTCTGCGCAAATAATCAGATGGAGGCATCTGTATGTACTCTCGTGTCTATGTAGAAATCACCAATATTTGCAACATGGACTGCTCCTTTTGTCATGGCCATAACCGTACGCCCCGGCAAATGACGGAAGCGGAATATGCCCATGTGTTGAAGCAGCTCTCGGGAAAAACCAAATATATCTACCATCACTTGATGGGCGAGCCCCTTGTCCATCCGCTTCTCCCGCAATTCATTCAAATGGCAGCCCGGGCGCATTTTTATCCAATGATTACTACCAACGGTACATTGCTGGATTCTCGGGGAGATGCGCTTCTCGACAAGGGCTTGCACAAGGTAAATATCTCTTTGCATAGCTTTGAAGGAGATGGGCTGGATTCTCACAGGCAATATATTGACAAAATTGCTCACTTTGCCGAAAAAGCCAACCAATCCGGAACGCTCGTTTCTCTCCGACTTTGGAACAATGGCTGTGACGAAGGCAGGAACGACACTACATTAACGCTTTTGAAAGAAAAATTCCCCGGGCAGTGGGTACAGAATACCAGAGGGTATCGCATCCGGGACGGACTGTTCTTAGCGTGGGGTGACCGCTTTGCATGGCCCGATTTAAATGCCCCCGACTACGGAGAACGGGTATTTTGCTACGGATTGCAGGACCATTTCGGCATTCTCTGTGACGGAACTGTGGTCCCATGCTGCCTGGACAGTGAGGGCACTGTCGCTTTAGGAAATGTTTTTCAGGAAGAATTGTCAGACATTTTGTCCTCTCCCCGGGCAGCGGCCATGGAAGAGGGCTTCCGCTGCCACACAGCGACGGAAGTGTTTTGCCGCCACTGCGGCTATGCACAAAAATATCAATAAAATGAAATTCTGTACAAAAAAGAAGCACCCCATTGGGGCGCTTCTTTTTCGTTGGTGCCGGTGGCCGGACTCGAACCGGCACGCTGTCGCCAGCGGTGGATTTTGAGTCCACTACGTCTACCATTCCATCACACCGGCAGGTGTGCTCCAATAGTATAGTACACTTTGGAGCAAAATGCAAGTAAAACTTTTAGGTTTTTGAATGGATTTCCAGCCTGTTTAATTGCTTGCGCCGGTAGGCAAAATAACTAACCTGGGCAATAGAACAAATGATGTAGGAAATGGGGTAGCACACATAAAGCCAGCCGATGGTGCGGTTCATGGGGAAGAACAGATAGTTCCAAAGAATACGGGGCGCACAGATGCAGACCACATTCATCAGCGTTGGGATGACGGATTCGCCCATGCCCCGCAAGCAGCCCACCGTACATTCCGGAACGGAGTACAGCACATAACTCCAAACAAAAAGGATCAGCATGGGTTGGGCAGTTTGGATCACGACGGGATTGTTGCTGAACAGACCCAGCGCATATTTGCTAAACAGTGTTAAAACCAAAGCCATAGAGGCAATAATGCCGACGCACAGCAGCATGCTTTTGCCCCACAGCTCATCGATGCGCTTATAGTTTTTCGCACCGTAGCACTGACCGGAAAAGCTGACACAGGCAGAATAGGTAGAGGAAAGAACCATGTAAACCACATTTGTGATTCGGGTGGATGCGGTGACGCTTGCCATGGCGATCTCGCCCAGGGAATTGACGCTGGACTGCAGGATAATGTTGGAGAAGTTGAAGATGATACCGTTCAGACCGCAGGGCATGCCGATCCTTATCAGCTTGACAAGCTCCGGCTTGTGGATCTTTAATTTCTTCAGCTCCATGCCGTATTCCTCTTTGGGGTTAAAGAGGATATAAAGAACTACGGCGGCAGAGACCACTTGGGATGCGACGGTAGCCACGGAAACACCGACCACCCCCATGTGGAACACGGTTACAAACAGAAGATTCAGGGAAACATTCACGAGGCCGCTTATCATCAGAATAATCATGGGCCGCTTGGTATCGCCATGGGCACGCAGAATTGCAGCACCGAAATTATAAATCATGGATGCGGGCGAGCCGCAGAAATAGACCTGCATATAAAGGGTCGCGCTGTCGATGATAGTATCCGGACAGGAGGTCAATTTCAGCGCAGGTCTTGAAAGGATCAACCCAAGGAAGATCATGGCAATGCCACTGACGATGGATACCAATATGGAGGTGTGCATGCTCCGGGACAGGCCCTCTTTGTTTCTGGCACCGTACAAGTTGGAGCAAATAATGTTGGCACCGATGGAAAGCCCGAAAAACAGATTGACAATCAAAACTGTGATTTCACCGGTGGCGCCGACGGCAGCAAGGGCGTTGTCGCCTACAAATTTTCCTACAACGATCATGTCAGCCGTGTTGTACAGCTGTTGCATGATGTTGCTTACCAAAATGGGGAAAGCAAAGATCATCAGCTTTTTAATAACAGAGCCGCTTGTGAGGTCTATGGAATGCTTATTTTTCATAGAAACCCACCTCCTAACAAGGCTCATTATACTGCGGTAGTTCTAAAATTCAAGAGCAATAATGACCAAAAAAACCATAAAAAAGGCCACTGTAACAGTGGCCCTTTTGCTGTTTTATACATTCAAGTATCCTGCAAGGACTTTCAAGGTGTTGTAAATGCCGTCCATATGACTGCGCTCGTATCCGTGGCTGGCGTAAACGCCTGCGCCGATGAGGCCGTGGCGAATGTCTGCGCCGGAGCGCAGCGTGGCCTCCACATCGGAGCCATAGTAGGGATAGATATCCACAGCGTAGTCCGCTTCCATCTTTTTGGCGGCTTCAATGAGCTTGCCCACCACTTCATAGCTGTAAGGACCCCCGGAATCCTTAGCGCAGATGGAGACCTGCTTTTCTGTGCACTGCAGGCCATCGCCCACACAGCCCATGTCCACGGAAATGGCTTCCGTAACGCCTGCGGGGACGGAAGCGCTGCCGCCATGGCCCACTTCTTCATATACGGTTACATGGACCCACGTTTTGCGCTTGGAAGTGATGCCGTTGTCGCTCAAATACTTGGCAAAGCCCAGCAGAATGCCGACGCTGAGCTTATCGTCCAGAAAACGGCTTTTCAGATAGCCCGATGCTGTGCGGCGGGTACGGGGGTCAAAGCAGACGATGTCGCCTACCTCGATACCCAAAGCGCGGGTATCGGCAGCAGACCCTACATCCTCGTCCAGCACCACTTCCATGGTGTCCCAACTGCGCTTGGCAGAAGAATAGTCGCCGTTTACATGCACAGATGCGTTGCAAAGCTGCAGCGTGCCGTCGATGACCTTGCCGGAGCGAGTATAGACCCACACATTTTCTGCCTCACCGTTATTGGCGTTCATACCGCCTAAAGCGGTCAGCCGCAGGCGGCCGTTGCCCTTGACCTCGGCGACCATGCCGCCCAAAGTGTCGGTGTGAGCCTCCAAAAGCAGGCCGTCCAGTACATCTTCGCCGCCAAGGTCTGCAAGAACACCGCCTTTTGCGGTGATGGATGCTTTGAAGCCTAATTTTTCGAAGGCTTCTTTGACCCAATCAGCGGCCTTGTCGGTATAGCCGGAAGGGGAGTCGATGGAGAGCAGAGTTTCGGCCTTTTCCCAGGCGTACTCAGCATACATGCGTTCAATCATGGTAAAGTCCTCCTAAGATGATATAGTGCCATACACCCGCGACTTCACGGGTAAAATAGTTTAGTTTTAAGGTAAACCAACTGGTTTTTGCGGGGATACCAATGGCCGTCACACCGCAATCCTTTGCAAAAAGGCTTGCCCTGAACAGATGGTACTCGCTGGACAAAAGGCCGATGGATGCAGGGCGTGTGCCGGTCTTTTCTTCGATGATATCTAAGGAAAATTGAATGTTTTCCCATGTGGAAGTTGCCTTATCTTCCAGCAGAAGTCGGCTTCCGTCGATGCCTCGGTTAGTAAGCTCTGCGTACATACAAGCGGCTTCGCTGATGCCTTCGTCTTCACCCTGCCCGCCGGAAAGGATGGCAACGGTTTCGGGGTTTTCAGAAAGATAACGGTAAGCGGCATCAATGCGGTCGCTTAGGGAAATGGATGGAGAAGTGCCGTTGACCTTCGCGCCCAGCACTACGATATAACTGCAATTTGCATTGGGGTTGCCGAAGCTGGCACGGACGATGATCGCCTCCGTAACGAGGCAGAGACAAAGCACAAGGAAGAACAGAGTGGAAAATACGGTCATAACCACTTTGTAGGCCATCAAGTGCTTTTCTTTCAGCAATACGATGAGAAAGTAAATGCTGATGATTCCGGCAAGGCAAATGCTGATAAAGCCCAAAAAACCGTGGCCGTATACAAAATTCAGGAGCAGGATGCCGATCAAAACAAGCAAAAGCGGTATCAACCATTTGAGTAGTTTCATATGTGACCTCATGTGATGGATATATAAGGATTGTAGCATATCTTACGAAAGAAAACAAGCCGCCCGTGCGGGCGGCTTGCAGTTTATAGAAAATTAGACTTCCTTGCTTTTGGTGGCGATCTCCATGAGGCACTTGGCGATGAATTCGTCGGGAGTCATAGCGCCCAAGTCGTCACCCTTACGGGTGCGGACGGAAACAGTGCCGTTTTCCATATCCCGGTCACCAACCACCAGCATATAGGGGATCTTCTGCAGCTGCGCTTCACGGATCTTGTAGCCCAGCTTTTCACTGCGGCAGTCGGTCTCCGCCTGGATATTCAGGGCGTTCAGCTTTTCGGTAAGGTCCTTGGCATACCCGTGGGCACGGTCGGTAATGGGCATGACCCGTACCTGGGTGGGCATCATCCACAGGGGCAGAGCACCGGCATAGCGCTCGATGAGGTAGGCCAGAGTACGCTCGTAGCAGCCCAAGGAAGTGCGGTGGATGATATAGGGGGTCTTTTTCTGGCCGTCGGCATCGGTGTACTCCATGCCGAACTTCTGTGCCAGCAGCATATCGATCTGAATGGTGACGATGGTATCTTCCTTGCCAAAGACATTCTTATACTGAATATCCAGCTTGGGGCCGTAGAAGGCGGCTTCGTCGATGCCGATGTCATACTTAACGCCCAGATTGTCCAGAATGTCGCCCATAACCTTCTGAGCCTCTTCCCACTGCTCGGGTGTGCCTTCATACTTGATGCCGGCGCGGGCAGGATCCCACTGGGAGAAACGGAAGGTGCAGTTTTCCAGCATACCAACTGTATCCAGAACATACTTTGCCAGCTCCAGACAGCCGCGGAACTCTTCTTCCAGCTGATCTGGGCGCAGCACCAGATGACCCTCAGAAATAGTGAACTGACGGACACGGATAAGACCGTGCATTTCGCCGCTATCCTCATTGCGGAAGAGGGTGGAGGTCTCGCCCAAACGCATGGGCAGGTCACGGTAGGAACGGGCGCGGTTCAGGTAGACCTGGTACTGGAAGGGGCAGGTCATGGGACGCAGAGCAAAGCACTCCTTTTCCTCGTCGTCGGGGTCGCCCATGATGAACATGCCGTCGCGGTAGTGGTCCCAGTGGCCGGAGATCTTGTAAAGATCCCGCTTTGCCATAAGGGGGGTCTTGGTCAGAAGATACCCGCGCTTTTGCTCCTCGTCTTCCACCCAGCGCTGCAGCTTCTGAATGACGCGGGCGCCCTTGGGAAGCAGGATGGGCAGACCTTGGCCGATTTCCTCAACGGTGGTGAAGAATTCCAGCTCGCGGCCTAACTTGTTGTGATCCCGCTTCAGAGCCTCTTCCTGTGCGGCAAGGTAAGCATCCAGCTCGTCCTTGCTGGGGAAGCCGATGCCGTAGATGCGCTGCAGCATCTTGCGGTTAGAGTCGCCGCGCCAGTAAGCGCCGCAGGACTTGGTCAGCTTAAAGCCGTTGTGGCGGACACGGCCTGTGTGGTCCAGGTGAGGGCCGGCGCACAGGTCGGTGAATTCGCCCTGAGTGTAGAAGGAGATAACAGCATCTTCAGGCAGATCCTCGATCAGTTCTACCTTGTAGGGCTCATTCTGGGCTTTTGCCCATGCAATGGCTTCAGCGCGAGGCTTCTCGCTGCGCTCCAGGCGGATGCGCTCCTTGACGATCTTCTTCATTTCGCCCTCGATCTGGGTCAGATGCTCGGGGGTGAAGGTGAAGGGTGCGTCAAAGTCATAGTACCAGCCCTCGTCGATGGCAGGGCCGATGGCCAGCTGCACCTCGGGCCACAGCCGCTTGACGGCCTGAGCCATCACATGGGAACTGGTGTGCCAGAAGGTCTTGCGGTACTCGGGGTTTTCAAAGGTGTACAGGTTTTCGTTTTCCATTTTGTTTTCCTCCTTTTTGATTTCGGGAGAAAGGTATAAATAATACCCACCCCCTGAACGGAATCAGGGGTGGGATACAACAGTATTCCACGGTTCCACCCTGGTTGCTTTGCAGAGCAAAGCCACTCATTGGCACGGTAACGGGCGCACCCGGCGTGGCATTTCCGCGCACGCGGCTCAGAAGTGGTATCC